>DVHA01000051.1 GCA_018712425.1 Candidatus Faecivivens stercoravium
CAGTGCGCCCGGTGCGACCACTGCGAGACCCTTTCCTTCTGGCAGGGGCTGGATGAGGTCATCAACCGGTATGTCGACCAGTTTACCCTCCAGGACCTGTTAAACGAGTGCAAAGAGCAGGAAGAGGCGGCCGGGCAGGCCGACACGGCCCTGTAACCAGTCAATTTTAAAAGGACAGCTCGTGGAGGGCTGTCCTTTTTTGTTGATCCGTCTTCTGGATAAAAAGAAGCTGTCTAAACGGGCTGCCTTATGAACTTTCCCCGCTCCGGATAAACCGCGCCAGCGCCCCGGCGTCCGGAAAGCCGTCGTAATCCCCTTTAAGGCCCTGCCGGTGGTAGCGGATCCCTGCTTCCTCGTTGCGGGCGAGGCAGGCAAGCAGGCAGTTTTCCCCATATACCCGCGCAAAATGTGTAAAACCATAGATCCGGGGGTCGGAGAGCTTCCCTTTCCGGCAGTTTTCCACATCCGGGCACTCGTAGCAGTGCCGCAGCCTCCGGCTGATCGAACACGTCCGGTTTTCACAGTTCCCTGCCCCGGGGCAGTCCCCTGAATCGCAGCCGCCGCAGCGGCCGTTTTCGCTGCACAGGCAGCAGGCCAGCCCGCACCGGGCAATCCCCAGCTCTTTTTTCATCTTGTATATCCCCTTTCGTTTTTCTCCAGTATAATACGGGATATACGACAGCGGGATGGTGGCATTACCGGTAGAGGGCGGCAATTTTTTCGGCCGTCTCTCCCACCCGCCGGCGGATGCGCTCCGGCGACACCACCTCCACCTGATCCCCCAGGGACAACAGCAGCCCCAGCCAGAGCTGTTCATTCTCTACCACCCGCAGCTTCAGCAAGACCGAACCGTCGGGATATCTTTCGATTCCCTCCCCCTTCAGGTACTCCCCGGCCCGCACCGCCGCCTCTCGGCCGCACTTCACCAGGACTTCGGTATACCGCCGGGAGTCGGTCTGATCGGCCCGGCGCAGGACCTCCTCCGCCGGGCCGTGTTCCCGCGCAAACGGGGCGCCCGTCCGGACCTCCCGCATCCGGGCCAGCTTATAGGTCCGGTAGGCCCTTTTCCCGGGGTGGTAAGCCAGCAGATACCAGCCATACCATCGGTACAAAACCGCCACCGGCTCCACCGCACATTCCTGTGTCTTCCCGTCGTTGCCGGTGTAGGTAAAAGAGGCCATCCGCTTGTCCCGGACGGCCGCCCGCAGCCTCTCCAGCAGCTGCTGCTCCCCTTCCCGCAAAACCGAAAAGTCGAGAATCATCCCGGTGCCGGGACCGGCCATACCGGCTATCTTCTCCAGCGTCCGGCGGGCTTCCCGGTCGCCGGTGGCCGAGACGAGGCCGCCAAGCGCCGTCAGGATGCGGGATTAGTCGCCGGCGTCCGCGAGGCGGTTGTCCATCCGGAACCGCTCCGCAATCTCATACCCGCCGTCCCGGCCGGAAAAGGCGGCGACCGGTATCCCGGCGAGGCCGAGGGAGTCGATGTCCCGCTGGATGGTCCGCACCGACACCTCAAACTGCCGGGCCAGTTCCGCCGCAGAAGTCCGCCCGTGGTTTAACAGATAGACGGTGATCGCGTAAAGCCGCTCGATTTTCATCCTTTATCCCCCTTGATTCAAAAAAGGCGGGCCGCCTCTGTGCGAACCCGCCCTTCAATCATTTTGCCTGTTCCGCTTTCTCAAAAAACTCGATCAGCAGATCCCCCAGCCGCTCCGGCTCGTCGACGTTGACTTCATGGCCCGCGTGCTCGAATATGACGAGGTCGGCGCCCGGAAGATGTTTTTGCAGCGCCTCCATCGACGGCATATTCTGCTTGTCCTTCCCGCCGCAGACGAGGAGCACCGGCGCTTCGACCGACGGAAGCCCGCCGGTAAAGTCCAGGTCCTTCATCGACCGGGCCAGCGACCGCACCTCCTCTTTGGAAAAGCCCATCCCCTTAAAGGCACCCTTCGGCATCAGCCGGAAGAGGAAGTCCTGCACCGCCAGCATCTTCTTCGGCATCTTGTACGGGGCGGCGATCAGGACGAGCGCCCCCACCCGCCCGGGGTTTTGGATGGTATAGTCCAGCGCCAAAATCCCCCCGAGGGAGAGCCCCGCCAGCGCCAGCGGCCCCTCAAACTCCGCGCAGTAATCGGAGAACCCCCGGTAAAGGGCCGGGTAGGCCGCCTCACCCTGCATCAGGCTCCCGAGGGCCGGGCAGCGGGCCCCGCCCCACTTTCGGCCGCCCATCCCCATCCAGCGGGCGGTGAGCGAAAAACTGTCGGCTGTCTGGCCGAGGCCGTGCAGCAAAATGGTTTCCATACAGATTCCCCTTTCTGCGGTGCGGGCGGGCTGCCCGGATTTTATTCCGTCTTTTTATACAGCCATTATACCATATCCGCTGACCCGCCGCAACCAACTGCCCGAGTTGCTGTATATGAAAAGGCAGGGCCAAATTGTCCTGCCGGATGGAACGGGTAAATACTACCCTACAGTGACGCTGGAGGATGGACCGGCGGGGACTTATAGCCAGGGAACCGGAACAGCAGCTGGTAAGCGTCCTTGTACATCCGGTTTTCGGTATACCAGGCGAGCATATAGGGGATATGCGACCCGGCAAATCCCGGCGGCAGCTCCCGTTCCATCCGCTCAAAGCAGCGGGTCAGCTTTTCGCCGTAGACGGGGTCGTGGATATACCCTTCGTGGGTCAGCCGGTAGCGGACCAGCCCGCAGATTTCCAGCGCGAATTCCCGTTCGGGATAAACCGCTTTTGCCCTTTCTGCCCGGTCGAGGGCGGAGAGGGCTTCTTCTGTTTTGCCAAGGGCTTCGCAGCAGCGGGCAAGTTTATGGAGGGCCATCACCGAGAGGGTTTCGGCCGGCTTATCCTCCCCGCAAGCGGCATGGAAATAGGTGTAGGCCTCCTCCGCCCGCCCCAGGTCAAGGGCGGTGGCGGCGATGTTGTAGCGGATGGTCTCCACCTCCTCCAAATCCCCGACGGCCCGGGCGATCTTTTCCGCCACCCGGTAGTGGGCGGTCATCTGGGGATAATCCTGGAGGTTGGCGTAACAGTTGCCGGAAAAGACCCGGGCCAGCAGCATGATGCAGACCCGCCCCTCCGCCGCCCCCATCTGGAAGGCGGTCTGCAATAGTTCCACCGACCGGGTGTAGGCCCCGGACTGGTAGTATTCAATGCCGGCGCCGAGGTAGTCCCGGGAAGAGGGGTCCTTATCCAGCAGCTCGGTTGCCCGGCCGGCGGAGATTTTGCAGACGGTCCGCTGCCGATGGGAGAGGACCGGTTCCATCTCCTTCAGAAGGGTCAGTTCGGCCTCCGAAAGGCGGACTTTGTCCTCTTCGCTCTCATAGCCGAGAATCAGCGCGTCCAGGAGGAAGGGGGAGTGGAGGTATTCTTCCCAGTGTTCCATAAGCCCTTTATGCAGCGCCCAGAACCGGCCGAAATCGGCGTCTAAGAAGGCGTCGTACATTTCCTCCACCCGGCTTTCCAGCGGTGCCAGGACGGCGGGGTCGTCTTCCCACGCCCCGTCCAGCCGTTTACAGAGCAGCCGCATCAGGTCGGGATTGGGGGCGGGGACCTTCCCCTGCTCGATTTTCGAGAGGTAGGAGACGGCGCAGAGGCCGTGACAGAGCCCCTCCTGGCTCCAGTTCCGTTTCAGCCGCTCCAGTTTGATCCAGACCCCGAGCCAGCGGAGGTCCTGTTTATTTTCCACCGGTTTTGTCCTCCTTCCCATCGAGATAGGCGGCGTACTCCTGGGCAATCAGCCCGGCAATCCACAAAAGCTGGTAAGGGTGTCCGGCCTGGGAATGGGCCGAGGGGTAATAGACCGTCTCGTCGATATAATCCTCCCGGGGCTTTTTCTCCCCGGCGATCATCCAGATGCGGGGTTTATAGAGCCTTTCCCGGTATTCACCCGGCTCGTGGTATTCAAAATAGGAGCCGGTGCAGGAAAAGAGGAGGATCAGGTCCTCTTCCCCGGCCGAAAGGATGTAGTCCATCTGCTGGGCATAGGAGGCGTTGGTGTAGATCTGCCGCCCCAGCATCAAAAGGTCGCATTGGAGGCTGATGGCGGCAGCCTCCGCCTTTAGAAGCCCGAAAGCCGCGACCCGCGGGTAATGGTCGATTTCACCGCAGAGCTTCCGCAGTTTTAAAAGGTCGTCCGAAGCGGCCGCCAGCCGCAGGCTGTCCGCCGTCTTTTGCAGATACTCTTCCGCCCGGCGGCGGGGGCCGGCGGCAGCGGAGGGGCGCTCATAGTAAAGCCGCGCCGTTTCCAGCACCTCCCGAAGTTCGGCGTACCCCTCAAACCCCAGCTCCCGGCAGAAGCGGGAGACCGAGCTGGGGGCGACGTGGCAGAAGGCCGCCAGCTCCCGGATCCCCATCCCCCGGACGGCGTCCAGGTTTTCCAGAAGGGTCTGGGCAATCGCGCTGTTGGTCGAACCGTTCTTTTCGCTGGCCAGCGCCATCAAAAAGGACACCGGCAGTTTGCCGTAGATCATTTCAGGGCCTCCTTTGGCGGTTTGGGTGTTTACAGGCTGGGCAGGCTTGACAAGCGGGGAGTTGATAAATATAATAGAACCAATACACTTGATTTTGTACAAAGGCTCTAAATTCAGTATGGAGGGATGAATCGATGGAACATCTCGTCCTCGTCCGCCCATCGGACGAATACGCCGGGGAAGTGATGGACTTCCGGGCGGAAATGCTCCAAAACGGCGATTCGTTTGACGGCTGCGCCGGGCTGGAAGATGTAAAAAGCTATGCCGAATGGGCGGATTTTGAGCCCCGGCTGAAAGCAAGATACGGGGACGGGTACGTCCCGTCGGAAGCCTACCTCGCGGTCCGGCCTTCCGACCGCCGTCTGATCGGCATCCTCGACTTCCGCCTCCGGCTCTCCCCCTACCTGCTGCAATACGGCGGCAATATCGGCTACAGCGTCCGCCCCTCCGAACGGCGGAAGGGGTATGGGGCCGAAATGCTGCGGCTGGCACTCCCCATCTGCCGGGCGCGGGGTGAAAAAAAGATCCTCATCGTCTGCGACCGGGAGAACGAAGCCTCCCGGCGGGTCATCCGGAAAAACGGCGGCGTCCTCGAAAACACCGCCGCCGGCCCGGACGGCGGTTTAATCGAACGGTACTGGATTACTCTGTAACCGCCTCCGTTTTCTGTAAAACCCCGTTTTTCATCTCATAATGGCGGCGGCGGTTGATCTCCATCTTCCGCTCGATCTCCGCCTGCAAATCCAGCCCCAAAATCTCCGACAGCCCCAGCAGGTAGATTGCCACGTCCGCCAGCTCCTCCCCGACCGTCCCGGTCTTTTTGAGCCAGGCCTCGTAGGCTTCTGCCACCTCGCCGTAAAGGAGGCAGAACTCGAGGTTTATATCGGTCACGTTAAAGCCCTTGTCCAGTTTGTTCTGATAAACGGCCTTCTGCATCTCTTTCATATCCATCGGTATACCCCTCTTTCATCTTTAATAGATTCAGGATACCATCCCATTCCCGCCCTGTCAACCGGCTCACCGGCAAAAAAGGCAGGAAATTTTGCCGTTTCAGGGCCGATTTAAGCGAGGTTGGAACCTTTTCCCCCTCTCCCGCATACGCTGGAGAGTGGCACCGCCACATCGAACAATGGATAAGGAGCGTATTGCCTATGAATCGTGATTTTTCAGCAGGCCGCAGGCGCAGGCGCCAGCCGGAAATTGAAGCCCGGATGGAAGGCTGCTGCCCGGCGGGCTGCAAACCCGCGCCCTGTCCGCCGGAGTGCCCGGAAAACGCCATCCTGACGGCCAGTAATCCGGTCGCCTATCCTGAATCCTGCAAGCCCTGCCCGCCGCCTTGTCCGCCGCCCTGCCCATGCCCCTGTCCGGTGACGGGGCCTACCGGGCCTGCCGGCGCGACCGGCGCAACGGGGCCGACCGGACCGACGGGGCCGACAGGGCCGCAGGGGTTTGCCGGTATCCCGGGGGCGGCTGGCGCTACCGGCCCCACCGGACCGACCGGGCCCCAGGGTTCGCCGGGGCCGGACGGCGCAACCGGGCCGACGGGGCCGCAGGGAATCCCCGGGCCGGATGGTTTGGCTGTGACGGGGCCCACCGGCCCGACGGGAGCAACCGGCGCGACTGGCCCCACCGGGCCCACTGGGCCGACGGGGGCGACTGGCGCGACCGGGCCTACCGGGCCGACGGGAGCAACCGGCGCGACTGGCCCCACCGGGCCGACGGGGGCGACTGGCGCGACTGGGCCCACTGGCCCGACCGGCCCCTCCGGTGAAGACGGGCAGGCGGCCACCGTCCGGGTCGGCACAGTAACCACCGGCGACCCCGGCACCGAAGCCGCCGTCACCAACTCGGGCACCGCACAGGACGCCGTTTTCGACTTTACCATCCCCCAGGGCAGTTCCGGCTCCGGCGCGTCACCGGAACTGCTTTCCGCCTATTCGACGCCCTCCCAGCCGGGCAGCTCCGGCAGCCCGCTGCTGTTCGACCGGAACGGCACCTCTTACGGTACCGCCATCTCCCACACCGCCGGGAGCGGCAGCTTCACCGTCAACAAGCCCGGTGTTTATGCCGTCGCCTTCCACGGCCGGTTTACCCCGGTCACCGGCAGCAGCTTCCCGCTGACCAATTCTGTCTATCTCAGCCAGAACGGCAGCAGCGTCCCGGGCGCTGTCTCCAATTATATCTTCCAGACGTCGAACGGGATGGCCAACCAGACCTTCTCAATCCCGATTGCCGTCCAGACCGCCCCCACGACCCTCCAGGTCATCTCCCAGGGCGGCACCATCCTCTACGACGGCGTAACCCTGAGCATCTACCGGCTGGGGGATATCCCCACCAGCTGACGCGGCATCATCCGCACGCCGGGAGGGGGATCCCCCCTCCCATTCCATACACGGGAGGACGGCATGTTCATTGTTGTCTATGCGATTGCCAAAAACGAAGAGCAGTTCGCGGAAAGGTGGATGCGCTCGATGGCGGAGGCCGACCGGGTGGTCGTCCTGGACACCGGCTCCACCGACCGCACCGTCCCCATCCTCCGGGCGATGGGGGCGGAGGTGACGGTCGGGGAGATCAAACCCTGGCGGTTCGACGCCGCCCGCAACTGCGCGCTGGAACTGGTGCCGGAGGAGGCGGACATCTGCGTCTGCACCGACCTCGACGAGGTCTTCCACCCCGGCTGGCGGGAAGCGCTGGAAAAGGCCTGGACGCCGGGCACCGGCCAGGCCCGCTACCGCTATACCTGGAGCTTTACCCCCGACGGGAAGGAAGGGGTCGTCTTCTGGATTGAGAAAGCCCACGCCCGCCGCGGCTACCGCTGGACCCACCCGGTCCACGAGGTGCTGGCCTATGTGGGGGAGGGGGAGCCGGGGCCGATGGTGGCGGTGCCCGGGATGCAGCTGGACCACCACCCCGACTCCGGGAAGCCCCGCTCCCAGTACCTGCCGCTTCTGGAGCAGTCGGTGCGGGAAGACCCGGAGGACGACCGAAACGCCCACTACCTCGGCCGGGAATACTTTTTCTACGGCCGGTGGGACGACTGCATCGCCGCGCTCATACGCCACCTCTCCCTGCCGCGGGCGGTCTGGCGGGACGAACGGGCGGCGTCAATGCGGTATATCGCGGGGGCGTACGCCCGGAAGGGGGAGATGGCCCTCGCCCGGGACTGGTATCTGAAGGCGGTGGCCGAAGCCCCCTGGCTGCGGGAACCGTACGTCGATCTCGCGTTCCTGCTCTACGAACAGGAAAAATGGGACGGGGTGCTTTACTTCACCGGCTGCGCCCTTGAAATCGAAAACCGCCCGGAAAGCTATATCTGCGAGGCGGACGCCTGGGGGAGCCTGCCCCACGACCTGCGGTGCCAGGCGTTTTACAAAACCGGCCGGGCCAGAGAAGCGCTCGCCGAGGCGGAAAAGGCGCTTTCGCTGTCGCCGTCCGACAAGCGGCTGGAGGGGAATGTGCGGCTGTTACGGGAAAGCGTGTAAGATTTTCCGCAGCCCGTCCACTTTCCGCGGGGTCGAAGCGCCCTTTTTGCTGGGCTCTGTCTCGCGGGAACGAACGTCGGCAAATCTGGGTCCAGGGGCCTTTGGCTCCTGGCAGAGTCCAGAGACAGAGTCTCTGGTCCATCAAAGTGAAACTTTGTCGCTGCCATAAGGGCAGCGAAACAAATATTATATTGTTTTACAAAACGAAAAGGACCCGGCAACCGGGTCCTTTTTCCGTATCCCACCGGACAGCGTCATTCTGCCGCTTCGATGAAATCCTCTTCTGCCTGCTGCTGTAACTTTTTTAAAGCGGAAACCGTTTCCGGGTCTTTTCCGTCCCGCTCGAGGACGGCGATCAGGTCGGTGATGCGGTTAAACAGGTGCAGATAAGCCGTTTTGTATCCGATATCGTTCATAGCGGACACCTCCTTATCCTCTATTATACCATATTTGGGTATAATTTCAACTATATATAGACCTAATCCGGCTCAAAAATGTATTACAATAAGGAGAGTGGTAAAAACAGAACGAGTGAGGATAAGGAGGCGGCGCTTTGGAATTTCGTGAACGGTTGAAACAGGTTATGCAGGAACAAGGGATAACCCGATATAGACTGAGCGAGCTTTCGGGCATAGCGCCATCGACTATTAATAACTTTTTCTCGGGAACTTCGCCGTCTGTCAATACAGTCACCCAATTATGCGACGGCCTGGGGCTGACCCTGTCCCAGTTTTTCGCCGACCGAGAAACCGAAACCCTCTACCCGCTGACCAAGGACCAGATTATCCTCATCGAAAAATGGGGGAAGCTTTCAAAAGAACAGCAGAAAGCTTTGTCCGTTATCCT
>DVHA01000052.1 GCA_018712425.1 Candidatus Faecivivens stercoravium
AGCACCCAAAAAATACTCAAAAAATATTTTCGTCCGTCTTATTCCACTTCGACCATTTCCGCGTCCGCCTTCCGGAGCGAAAGCTCATAGCCCCGGATGTTCAGCTCCACCGGGTCCCCCAGCGGCGCGACCTTCCGGATATGGACCTCGACCCCTTTGGTCAGGCCCATGTCCATAATCCGGCGCTTGGTAGCCCCTTCGCCGTGCAGGCGTTTGACCTTGCAGTTCCCGCCGACGGGAACGTCTGCCAATGTTTTCATACAACTTGCCTCCTCATATCATGATCCGGGCGGCCATCTCTTTCGAGACGGCGACGCGGGACTCTTTGACGTTTACGATCAGGTTGCCGCCGATCGTCTGAACGACTTTCACCTTCCCGCCGACAACAAAGCCGAGGTTCTCCAGATGCTTCCGGGTCTCGGGGCTGCCGCCTATCTTGCGGATGACGTTCTCTTCCCCGACCGCTGCGAAGTTCAGTGGCATCATAACCATCCTTCCTGTCTATCGCGGCCATTGCCGGCCGTCAATCTAGGTTAACATCCGCTAACCAATCATATATTACGATTTTATGAGCAGGATGTCAAGAGGATTTGCGGAAAAACGGCAGTTTGCATAAGCTAACTTAGCCGCAGCTAACTCCGATTGTGCAACATTCTGGAAAAAGATGGAAAAACCGCCGCTCTCCGGTTTTGGACAGCGGCGGTTGATTCGCTTCTGTTATTCTGCCATCAGGGCGGCCTGCTCCCGCAGGGGGGTGAGGTAGTCTTCCCAGCCTCCGTCCAATTCAAGGGTGGACAGGAGCGCTTCAAGCTCCGACCTGCTGATTCCTTCCGTTTGGTAGTCGGCGGCGGTATGCCGGATGAGCCAGTTCAGCGTATAAATGCTCCCACTTTCCGATACCGCGGCAAAGTCGCTGGCGAAGAGACGGTTGATCGCTGCCTGGTCGCCGGAACAGAGGGCGTCAAGGCTTTCATCGGTCAAGCCGTAAACGTCGATTGTATTTCCGCTTTCGGTGAGCGCCGCCCGGATTTCCTCTGCCGTCAGCGAAAAGTCTTCGATAAAAGCCTGCAAATTGCTTTCCGGATTAAACCCGATTCCAATCCATTCGGAAACGGCGTCGTTCCCCACATAGCCAATCAATTCGCCGGGAATTGAATCGTATACGTCATTATAATCCCAATTCATCTCGGTATTCAAAAAACTCTCCCGGGTGTCATAGACCATCGGCCCGGCCTCCGCCCGGTAGCTTTCGTAGTTTTCCCGGGCCTGGGCCACCGTGTCCGCGATTTCCGGCATTCCCAGCTTCTCGCACTCCACCACCGCCCACTCGACGTCCGCCACCGTCAGGCCGATGGCCGCGTACTCCTCGGGGGTGTGGGCCGCCAGCCAGAAGATGGTCGCGATATTTCCCGATTCCGAAACGGCGGCGTAGTTGCTCGCAAACCGGCGGTTGATTTGCACTGGATCGCCCCAGCAGAGGGCCTCGCAGTCATAGCTGGACAGTTCCCCGCTGTCCTCCGGCACCGCCGGCAGGTCGGCGTTCTCCGACACTTCGCCGATCAGCAGGCCGAAGTGGTGGAGGAAGTCGTAGAGGCTGTCGCTTTCCCCATCGGACGGCGTCCAGCTCTCCCCTTCTGCCCCGGGGATCGCCCGGATGGCGTCCGGGATGTCGTAGTACTTGTCCGCAAAGTCCCAGTAGATGTCCGGAAAATCCGCCTCCTCCCCGGTCGAATAGACCATCGAGTCGGGGCGGGCGAAGTCCGGCGCGCCCGACTGGTAGACATATTCCGATTCGGCGGAAGACTCCGCCGGTTCAGAGGAAGGGGGTTCCGGTTCGGACACCGGTTCGCTCTCGGGAACACTCTCGGAAACCGGTTCGGACGCCGGGACGGAAGAGGTTTCCGCCTCCGGGTTAGACGCACAGCCGCCCAGGATGAGCATCGCGGCGAAAATCCCCGCCAACATCCGTTTTTTCATCACAAAACGCCTCCTTTCGGCCAATTAACACAAAAATCCTTTTCTGTATACAGGATAACATATCCGTTTTGCTTTGTCAAGGGCGGAAAAATCCCCCGGAAGCAGAAGCCCCCGGGGGAAGGATTTATTCGACGCTCTTCAGCGACTCAACCATATCGATCTTCTTTAAGCTGAAGTGGACGATACCATTCACCAGCATGATGAAGATAAAGGTGAGCAGCGCCGAGAGGATAAAGGCGCTGGCTGGCAGGCCGTGGACGAACATGACCACATCCACCTCCGCCGTCGAAACGACGAAGTCCACAAACCAGATGCCGAGAATGAGCCCCGCCGCCATCCCAAGGAGGGCGGCGATGGTGTTCTCCCGGCAGATGTAGCCGGTGACCTCCCGGTCGTAGAAGCCCAGCACCTTGATGGTGGCCAGCTCTCGCACCCGCTCGCTGACGTTGATGTTGGAGAGGTTGTAGAGGACGATGACCGCCAGCGCCGCCGCCGCCCCGATCAGCACCCAGACGATCATGTTAAGCGATGCCACCAGGTCGTCAAAAGCGTCGGAATAGAAGGACATATCGACGACGCCCTGCACACCCGAGAGCTTTAGGAGGGCGCTGTTGACGCTCCCCTCGTCCGCCCCTTCGGCGGTCGTATAAAGGACCGAGGTCGGGATGGCTTCTTCCCCGAACAGCGCCTCATAATCCGCCGCCGTTAGGTAGACGTAATGGAGGACATACCCCTCGGCGACACCGGTGACGGTGACTTCCGCCATATCGCCGCCTTCGCTGCCGAGCCGGACGGTGTCCCCTACCCCGATATTTAAGAGGCGGGAGAGCTTTTCGGTGATGATGCAGCCGCCGTCCGAAAGGGTGAGGGTCTCGCCCGAACCGCTGTCCCGCAGCTTGATGAACGGGTCGAGGTTACCGGGGTCGGCGGGGACGTAGAGGTTTACTTCCGAGACGGTGTTCCCGCCCGCTTCGGCGTCCACCGTCCTCATAAACAGCCCTTCGGCGCCGGAGATCCCCTCGACGCCCAGAATTTCTTCCTCCGCCGCGGCCGCCTCCTCGGCGGTCAGGTTGTCGGAGAGGGAGAGGCTGCCGCCATAGGTGAAGATTTCGCCGTACTGGAGGGTCGAGATCGAGCTGATCGCGTACCGCAGCCCGAAGCCGGTCAGCATCAGGGCGGTGCAGCCGGCCACCCCGATCACCGTCATCAGCAGGCGGGATTTATACCGGAAAAGGTTGCGGCAGGTGACTTTGCCGCTGAAGGAGAGCCGCTTCCAGAAGAAGGTGAACCGCTCGAGCAGAATCCGCTTGCCCTTTTTCGGGGCTTTCGGCCGCATCAGCTGGGCCGGGGCGGTGTCCATCACCCCGTAGCAGGTGATGACCGTCACCGCGCTGGTGCAGAGGACCGAAACCAGCAGGCAGCCGAGGACATACCCCCAGCGGATGGGCGCCAGGATAAAGGGCACCTGGTACATCGCGCTGTAACAGCTGATGATGACATACGGGAGGAGCTTCAGCCCGAGGATACAGCCGGCGACCGAGCCGATGATGCTGGCGAGGATCGCGTAGAGGAGGAATTTAAACATGACCGCCCCGCGGCTGAACCCGAGGGCTTTGAGGGTGCCGATCTGGGTCCGCTCCTCCTCCACCATCCGGGTCATCGTCGTCAGGCAGACCAGCGCCGCCACCAGGACGAAGAAGACCGGGAAGACGGCGGCAATCGCGTCGACTTTATCGGCGTCGTCCGAGATGGAGCTGACACCGGGGAAGCTCGACCGGTCTAGGACGTACCACTCCGGCTGCTCGAGGTCGGAAAGCTCCTGCCGCGCATCGGCAATCTGGGCCTCGGCGTCGGCAATGTCCGCCTCGGCGTCGGCTTTTTCGGTCTCGTACTCCGAAAGGCCGTCCTGGTACTCAGCCTC
>DVHA01000053.1 GCA_018712425.1 Candidatus Faecivivens stercoravium
TCGCTGGAATCACCAGGCCCGCTGATTTCCCCTGTAACGATGGAGGTATTGTAACTGCCATTTAAGGTAGCGGTGCCCGCGTCAAAGTCGATGGTGTAGGAAGCGTACTGCTGGCCATCAAGGGAAACGATGACCTCCTGCTGTCCCTGGCCGTTGACATTGAGGGAAACAGAACCGCTGGAAGGATTGATGGTCAGGCTGCCGATGTCAATCCCGTCCATATACAGGACCATCGTATATTCGGCGTCGTTGGCGTCCGACGGGAAAGAAATCTGGAGCGGCACCGTCTTCTGGTAATCCGAGCCGTTGCTGACCGAAATGGTGATTGTCCCGTCCTCCGGCACGAACTCATTGGGCGCAATGCTCTGCTCGACGACGATGCCGGGGGCCTGGTCACTGTCAACCTCGGTGACGGAAACCTGGAGCCCGACGGCTTCCAGCCGGGCGGTCGCATCCTCCTGGGTCCGCCCGCGGACATCCGGCACCCGCAGGGCGGCGGTGACGCTCCCGCGGCTGATATAGAGGGTGATAATCGCGTTCTGTTCAATCTGGGTCCCGGCCGGCGGGTCAGTCGAAAGGACCTGGTCTGCGGGTATTGAGTCGTCTTCGGTCTCCTGGGTCCGGATCGAATAGTCCAGCCCCATATCGTAGAGGGTCTGCTCCGCGGCGCTGACATCCTGCCCCACGAGGTTCGGGACATAAAGGGTCGTAATGCCGTCGCTCACCTTAATCCGGATGGTACGGTTTGCCCGGACCTGGGTGCCGGCGGTGACATTCTGGTAGTAGATGACACCGGCTTCATACTGGTCGGTCATCGCCCGCTCCTCAATAATAAAGTTGAACTGGCTGTATTCTTCGGTGTTGCGAACCTCGTCGTAGGACATCCCGACCAGGTTCGGCATCGAAATTTCCGGTACTTCCTCATCCCGGCCCCAATAGAAAAAGCCGAGCAGGACCAACAGGACCGCGATACAGCAGGCGGCCGCAATACCGGTCAAAATCATGATGCTGGGGCTTTTTTTGATGACGATAATCTCCTCCTCATCCGGTTCCTGCGGCTGCTGGGGGCGCTTTTCAGAGGACGCCTGCCGCCGGTCGAGGGCTGCCGGTTCGACGGCTGCCGTATAACGGTAGTGGAAACGGATAGCGGGGTTTGCTTTGAAAGCATCGACCGCCGCCAGCATCTCCTTTGCCGACCGGTAACGCATATTCTTATCCTTCTGCATCGCCTTGTCGCAGATTTCGCACAGCCCGATCGGGATTTCGGGGTTCAGCTGATGGAGCGGGGTCGGCTTCTCGTGGATATGCTTCATCGCGACCTCTTCCGGGGTATCCCCGTCAAAGGGGACGCTGCCGGAGAGCATCTCGTACAGCAGGACGCCGACCGAATAGATGTCGCTCTTGGCGTCCGATTCCTCGCCGCAGGCCTGCTCGGGGCTGATATAGTGGACCGAGCCGATCGCCTTGTTGCGGCCGCTGCGGATATCCTCCCGGGCAAACCGCGCGATCCCGAAGTCCATGACCTTGATGGTCCCGTCCCGCAGCAGCATGATATTCTGGGATTTGATATCCCGGTGGACGACCCCGTGGTCGTGGGCGTGCTGCAGGGCCTGCAAAATCTGCCGCAGGAAGTGGACGGCATCCTTCCACCGCAGCTGCCCCTGGTGGTGGATATACTGGTTTAAGGTGACGCCGTCGATATATTCCATGACGATATACTGGTCTTCCCCGGTGAAGTTTACGTCGTAAACCTTGACGATGTTGGGGTGGTCCAGCACCGAGATGACCCGGGATTCATTGCGGAACCGGCGGACAAACTCCTCGTTGGTCAGATATTCTTTTTTCAGCAGTTTTACGGCGACAATCCGGTTTTCCTCCAGATCCTCCGCCTCAAAGACATTGGCCATCCCCCCGCTGCCAATCAGCTTTTTTAATTGGTATCTGTTTTCCAGTGTCTTTCCAATATACTCCATATTCTAGAATCAATCCCTTCGGTCCCTGGAAGGACGGCTTCAGTTTTCGATTACGACTACGGTGATGTTGTCATACCCGCCCCGCCGGTTGGCGGCGGCAATCAGTTGTTCGGTGACTTCTTCGATCGGATGGGAGGAGAGGATCTCACTCATCTCCCGGTCGGTGCAGAGCCCCGACAGCCCGTCGGTGCAGAGCAGCAGCCGGTCCCCGTGGGTCAGCTGTAAATCCAAAAGGTCGACGTCCACATCCGCCGCAATCCCGACCGCCCGGGTGATGATGTTGCGGTCGGGGCGGAGCCGCGCCTCTTCCGGGGTGATCTGCCCCATGTCGATCAGCTCCTGTACCCGGGAATGGTCGCGGGTGACCTGGTAAAACTGCCCCGCGTGGAGCTGATAGAGCCTGGAATCCCCGACATGGCCGATATAGGCGCATTTGGGGGTGATAATCGCGGCGAGGGCGGTGGTGCCCATACCGGTAAGCCCCGGGTTCTGCTGCGACTGGGTATAGATATAGCGGTTGGCTTCATAGATTGCCCGCAGGAGGAGGTCGTGCAGCTCATCGTCGGTCATATCCTCCTTGACGCCCTCCCGGACGATCGAGGTGATAATCCGTTTGGCCGAAGCGCTGGCCTCATCCCCGCCTTTTACGCCGCCCATACCGTCGCAGACCAGTGCAAAACCGATCCCGTCCGCCAAAACCGCAATGCGGAAGGCGTCCTGGTTGGTCTCCCGGACCATGCCGATATCTGTTTTTCCGGCAATCTTCATCTGGTCATTCCTCCAATTATCGGATGTTACCGGGCCGGATGCTCCCGGATGGCGGTGCGGCGCAGCTGGCCGCAGGCGGCGCTGATATCTGCGCCCAGCGTCCGGCGGATGGTGGCGTTGATGCCGTGCTGCTGCAGGGCCTTCTGGAAGGCATAAATCTGCGACCGCCCGGTAGAGCGGAAACCCGCCTCCTCGACATAATTGACGGGGATCAGGTTGACGTGGCAGAGCATCCCTTTTAACAGCTTTGCCAGCTCCTCTGCCTGTTCCGGGGTATCGTTGACCCCGCGGATTAGCGAATACTCGTAAGAAATCCGCCGGTGGGTCTTGTTTGTATAGTACTGGCAGGCTTTTAGCAGCTCGGCGATTTTATAGCGGTGGTTAATGGGCATAATCTCGTCCCGCACCCGGTCGTTGGAGGCGTGGAGCGAGATGGAAAGGGTTAGCTGCAAATTCCGGTCGGCGAGGTCGTAAATCTTGTCGACCAGCCCGCAGGTGGAAAGCGACACATGCCGCAGGCTCATATTGAGGCCCTTGGGGTCGTTTAACAGCTCCAGAAACCGCAGGACGTTGTCATAATTGTCCAGCGGCTCGCCGATCCCCATCAGCACCAGGCTGTCGACCGGCTCCCCTGTGTCCCGGAGAGGCGCGTAGACCTGCTCGAGGATCTCCGAAGGGGTCAGATGCCGGACAAATCCCGCCTTGGTGGAGGCGCAGAAGCTGCACCCCATCTTGCAGCCGACCTGGGTTGAGATACAGACACTGTTGCCATGCTCATACCGCATGAAGACGCTCTCGACATACTCCCCGTCCGGCAGGCGGTAGAGGTATTTGATGGTGCCGTCCAGCGCCGAAATGAGCTTCCGCTCCACCGTAAAAGCGGTGATCCGGCAGCGTTCCAGCAGTTTCTGCCGCAGCGGGAGCGGGAGGTTCTGCATCGCTTCAAAGGTCAACACCCGCTTCTGGTGCAGCCACTGGAAGATCTGCCCCGCCCGGAATTTCGGCTCTCCCCATTCCTTCATCAGCCCTTCCAGCTCCGGGACGGTCATAGATTTGATATCTATCTTTTCGATTTCCTTCACACCCTTTTTGTAAACCTGGCGATGTAAAAGCCGTCGAAGTCGCCCATCAGCGGCGACAGGGTCACTGTATGTGAACCGGGGCCCGCCAGCCCGTCAAAGACCGGCGGCAGAGGCGACGGCGCGAAATCCGGATGGCTTTCCAGAAACGCGGCGGCGACCCGGTCGTTTTCATCTTGATTCAATGAACAGGTGGAGTAGACGAGTATCCCGCCCGGTTTTAAGTAACGGGCAGCGTTATCTAAAATCCGCGCCTGTACCGTCGGCAGCCCGGCGATTTCCTCCGGCGTCTTCCGGCGGATTTCCGGCTTGCGGCGGATGACGCCGAGCCCGGCGCAGGGCACGTCGCAGAGCACCCGGTCGGCAAGCCCCAGTTCCGAGTTAAAGACCCCCGCGTCCCCGGCAGCCGCCGTGATGCAGTGGATCCCCAGCCGGGCCGCCCCGTCGGCGATCAGTTTCACCCGGGAAGGGTGAAGGTCAAATGCCAGGAGCTTTCCCTTGTCTTCCATCATCTGAGCCATGGTAAAGCTCTTTCCCCCGGGAGCGGCGCAGAGGTCGAAGACCGTCTCCCCGGGTTCCGGACCGACCGCCCAAGCGGCCAGCTGGGAGGCGGCGTCCTGGATATAGCAGCGCCCTTCGGTTACCGCCGGAAGCCCGGCAGGGCTCCCCTCCCTAGCGGTCAGCGCGTCCGGGACGACCGGGTGCGGAAAGGCATAAAACCCTGCCGTCTTCAGTTCGGCCGAGACCTGCCCGGCGTCGGCCTTGAGGGTATTGACCCGCAGCTGGAGCGGCGGCCGTCCCAGGCAGCTTTCGGCCAGCTTGACCGCCGTTTCTTCGCCGTAATCCCGCCGCCAGAGGGACAAAATCCATCCCGGCATCGAGTAGAGGACCGACGCCCTCTCTATCGGGCCTTCCGGCAGCGGGAGCTGTTTCCCCTCCCGGATAAACCGGCGGAGGATCCCGTTGACAAACCCGGCGGCGCTCTTTTTATGGGAATTCTTGACCAGGTTGACGCTTTCATTGACAGCGGCCGAATCGGGCACCGCGTCCATCCAGCCCAGCTGGTAGAGCCCCAGTTCCAGCGCCGCCGCCACCTCCGGGTCCAGTTTGGAAACCGGGCGTCCGGAATAAACCTCTATAATGTGCTGTAAAGTGATTTCCCGTTCCAATACCCCGTAAAAGAGGCTGGATGCGAAGGCGCGGCTCCGCTTGTCGGGCAGCTGCCGCAGCAGGCTGTCGAGCAGCAGGTTTGAATAGGCTTTATCTTTCAGCATCCGGCAGATGCCGGTAAAGGCCGCTTCCCGCGGGGTGCGGGGGCTTTCGCTTTTGGGGGCCAATGCGCCTTCCCTCCTTTAGAAAAGTGGTCTATTTGAGTGGTCTACTCTATAAGTGGCAAAAAGTAAGCCTTCTGTTCCTTTATTCTCCCAGTTTTTCGCCTTTTTCCGCCGGTTTCCCCCGGAGGAAGGCGTCCGCCGGCATCCGTTTGCCGCCCTCGTACTGGACCGAGACCAGCTGGACGGCGCCTTTCCCGCAGGCGACGATGAACCTTTTCGGGTCGAGGACCGTCCCCGGCTCCCCGTCCATCGGAACCAGGCGGCTTTCATAAACTTTCAGCCGCTTGCCCTTGTAGGTGGTCGATGCGGCCGGCCAGGAAGAGAGGCCGCGGATCTGGTTGTGGATAACCCGGGCGTCCTTTGTAAAGTCGATCGGGCTGAGCGTTTTGTCCAGCATCGGCGCGTGGGAGCTGAGAGAATCATCCTGGGGCGTCCGCAGGAGAGAATCGTTTTCCAGCTTGCGGAGGGTGGTGAGCAGGGTATCCGCCCCGATCTTGGAAAGACGGGTATACAGTTCATCCGCCGTCTCGTTCTCCCCGATCGGCGTGCGGGTCTGTTCCAGCATGTCCCCGGTGTCGACCCCTTCGGCCATCATCATCGTTGTGACACCGGTCTCGGTCTCGCCGTTTA
>DVHA01000054.1 GCA_018712425.1 Candidatus Faecivivens stercoravium
TACGGGATAAGATAGGAAAGCCCTTCGGTTTTGCCTGGCAGAGTCTGCCAAAAAGGGTAAAAGTTGGTGGAAAGGAGTTTACAGAAAAACTCCCCAAAGTCCATTCCCAACAAGACGCCGTTGTCATGGCCCATACCTTCATAAAAGATATAGTCGCCTGTAGAAATGCGGGAAGAATCAATATACAACGTTTGCCCCCAGAAATAACCAAAAGCATACACGCCTTCTCTTAACGTTTCTCGGTTCACTTCAGCTAGTTCCAGCAGAAGATCAATTCCATAAATTTCTTGTTCTCCGAGTCCGCAGGCAATACCATCTGTAATCGCAAGAACCGCTTGAAAGTCTTCTGGCAATACATATCCTGCCTGTACAAAAGCCGCTATTCTCCCTTTATCAACCGGTGAATTGATTTTCCAAGGCTTCTCTTCGAGATTACCCAATTCATCCAAAATAGGTGAATTGGACATTAAAAAACAACGGATATTATCTCTGTGTGTTTGAGTTAACATAATTTAAAACCAAAAGGGATGGGAATAAATCCCACCCCTTTATAATAACTGTGGATTAATAACCGACCTTACGCCAGATATCGAGCAGGTCTTCCGGCAGCGATTTCTTCATCGCCAGCGCCTCCTGGATATCCATATCGTAAACGGTGCCGTTCTTTTCGCCGACAACGCGGTTGCCGATCCCCTTCTTGAGGATCTGGACGGCATGGTAACCCATCCGGGTGGCCGCGATGCGGTCACGGACGGTCGGGCTGCCGCCCCGCTGGATATGCCCGAGGCAGGTGCCGCGGGTGTCGATGCCGGTCATCTCCATGATCTCGTGGGCCATATCTTCAACGGTCGCGACATGGTTCAGGGAGGTCACCGCTTCAGCGATTACGACGGTAAAGTTCTTGCGGCCTTTTTCCTGGCCCTCTTTGAGGCGTTCGGCAATTTCAACCTTAATCCGCTCATACCGCTCCTTGGGGGTTTCGCCCGGGAGGATATTTTCAGGAAGCCCGATGTAGGAAGCGCCGGTGGCAATGCCAACTTCCAGCGCAATCCAGCCGGCTCTTGCGCCCATGACCTCGACGATCGCGCAGCGATGGTGGGAGGTGATGGTGTCGCGGATCTTGTCGATGGCCTCCATCGCGACGTTCATCGCGGTGTCGAAGCCGATGGTGTACTCGGTGCAGGCAATGTCGTTGTCGATGGTGCCGGGAAGGCCGACGCAGGGGATACCGGCCCTGCTAAGGTCGCCGGCGCCGCGGAAGGAGCCGTCGCCGCCGATGACGACCAGGCCGTCGATCCCGAACTTACGGCAGTTGTCGGCAGCCTTCTGGATGCCGGACTGTTCCTTGAATTCCAGGCAGCGGGCAGTGCCGAGCATGGTGCCACCCTTCTGGATGATGCCGGAAACGTCTCCGATGTCCAGGTCGATGAAGTTGCCGTCGATGAGTCCCTGGTACCCGTCGAAAATGCCTTTTACCTTAATACCCTTGCGGACAGCGTTGCGGACAATCGCGCGGATCGCTGCGTTCATCCCCTGAGAGTCGCCGCCGCTGGTCAAAATGCCGATGGTTTTAACTTCCATTGTTCACGAGCCTCCTGTTTTCGAACTCTGTTTCAGTTTACATTGTACTGAAAAATCGCCAAAAAGTCAAGATTCCCGCAATAGGTTTGGCATTTTGGCCACATTTTCTTATGCCTTCAGCAGCTTTGTGCAATTTTCGGCCAGAACTTTTTCCGCCGCCCGGGCTTCTGCCTCGTCCTTGCCGAGGACAAAGAAGTAGAACTTGATCTTCGGCTCGGTGCCGGAGGGGCGGATGATGAACTTGTTGCCGTTTTCCAGCGTAAAGGAGAGGACGCTGGACTGGGGCAGGCCGGTAGAGGATTTTTCGCCGGTGCGGTTGTCGATGGCGATCTGGGCCTTATAGTCCTTGTAGAGGACGACCTTCTCCCCTTCCAGCTCCTGGAGCGGATGGGCCTGGAGGTGGGCCATGATTTCGGCCATCTGGTTCATGCCGCTTTCGCCCTCGAAGGCGAAGGACTGCTGGGTGCAGAGGTAATAGCCGTATTTGGCGTAGAGTTCGTTCAAGACGTCGACGAGGCTCTTGCCCTGGGTCGCGTAGTAGGCAGCCATCTCGCAGATCATCATCGAGCCGGAGACAGCGTCCTTGTCGCGGACATGGGGGCCGGGCAGGTAGCCGTAGGATTCCTCAAAGCCGAGGATATACCGGTCGGCCTCGCCCTTCGCTTCCAGAAGGCCGATCTGTTCGCCGATGTACTTGAAGCCGGTGAGGATCTCGACGATTTCAACGCCGAACTCCTCGGCGATCCGGTTGGTGAGGTCGGTGGTGACGATCGTCTTGATGCAGATGGGGTCCTTCGGCATCTTGCCGAGGGCCTTCCGCTGGGAGGCGATGTAGTAGAGCATCAGGGCGCCAACTTCGTTGCCGGTCAGAAGCTTGTAGTCATTGCCGGTCTTGACGGCGATGCCGACACGGTCGCAGTCGGGGTCGGTCGCCAGCATCAGGTCGGAGCCGGTCTCTTCGCAGAGCTTCAGCCCCAGTTCCAGCGCCTGGCGGATCTCGGGGTTCGGGTAGGGGCAGGTCGGGAAGTGGCCGTCGGGGTGTTCCTGTTCAGGGACGACGGTGAGGTCCTCTTCCTTGATGCCGATGCGTTTGAGGATTTCGCGGACGGGCTTGTTGCCGGAGCCATTGAGGGGCGAATAGACGATCTTAAAGCCGGAACGGGCGACGACGTCGGAGTTGAGCGAGCACTTTAAGACGTCCTGATAGAAGCTTTCGACGCATTCCTGGCCGATATATTCGATCATGCCGGACTTGACGCCCTCTTCAAAATCGACGAGCTTGATGTCGGTAAACTCGTTCAGCGCGTCGATATTGGCGAGGACTTCGTCGGCGGTCTCGTCGGTGATCTGGCAGCCGTCGGGGCCGTAGGCCTTATAGCCGTTGTACTTGGCCGGGTTGTGGGAGGCGGTGACCATGACGCCCATCGAGGTGTGGTAGTACCGGACGGCGTAGGAAAGGCAGGGCACCGGCATCAGCTCGGGGTAGATGTAGACCTTGATGCCGTTGGCGGCACAGACCCTCGCGGTCTCCCGGGCGAAGACGTCCGATTTGATGCGGGAGTCGTAGCTGATGGCCATCGAGCCATTTTCATAGTGTTTTTTAATGTAGTTGGCGATGCCCTGGGTCGCCTTGCGGACGATGTAGATATTCATCCGGTTGGTGCCGGCGCCGATGACGCCGCGCAGCCCCGCGGTGCCGAAAGCCAGCTCCCGGTAGAACCGGTCGTTGATCTCTTCGGGCTTGCCCTCAACCTCTTTCAGTTCCGCGATGAGGTCGGGGTCCTCGGTCGCGTTCTGAAGCCACTCGGTATATTTTTCGTTTACCATGGGGATCACATTCCTTTCTTTTGCGCCCGGCTGCCCGCCCGTTTCCTTAGGGTGTATCTGAAAATTCCCTAATACTGTCTAATTCTACTAAAAGCAGTCGCCTGCTGCGTCGAGAAGTCTCGAAATACGGACGTATTCCTTCGCCTTCCCTCCTTGCATCCGACTACTTTTAGCGAATTATCCAGCAATATCGAATTCTCAGATACACCCTCTGGGAAGGCATCTGCCGATACTTTAATAATACACAAAAAACGTTCCAGTGTCAACCGTAATTTCGCCCAAAATGTGTACTGTTAAATTATGAGCTGTGGACCGAAACGCATTTTTAGACAAAAAGCACCCTTTCTCAGGGGCGGCGCACCCGCCCGGCTCAAAATCACAGCTTTTCAGCGGTCACCCCCATCGGAGACCAGCTGCCGCACTGCCCGTTCAAACCGCCCGGACGTCTCCGGCATCTCCCCTTCCCAGCTGATGATGAGCTTGCGGCCGGGATAGACGAGGCATTTCTGGCCCCATTTGCCGCTGACCGAGAAGTCCTGGGAGCCGGTCCAGAAGAAATAGCCGTACCCCTGCCCTTTCCCGGCGTCGATCCGCGGACGGACGGCGGCTTCTGCCCAGCTTCCGGAGAAGAGGCGTTTTCCATTCCAGAGACCATCCTGCATATAGAGCCGTCCCAGCCGGGAAAGCTCTTCCACCGACAGTTCCATCCCGGTCGCGCCGTAAAACCGGCCCTGGGGGTCGGTACGGAAAACGGGATTCTCAATGCCGAGGGGGGCAAGCAGCTCCCGCCGGAGGTAGTCCGAGAGCGGCTCCCCGGCGGCGTTTCCGGCGGCGAGGCCCACAAGGTAGGCGGGGATGTTCGAATAGGAAAAAACGGCCGCACCGGCATACTCCGCCGGGCAGGAGAGGGCAAAGGCGAGCCAGTCCTCCCCTTCGGGGCGGAAGGGGTAGCCGGGGACCGACATCGTCAGGAAACGGGAGATAGGCAGCAGCCGGAATGCCTCCCGCTTCCCCGGCGGCATCCCCTCCACCGCCTCCCGCGGCAGGTAGGCGGCCAGCGGGTCGTCCACCGACCATTTCCCGGCGTCCTGAAGCATCCCGGCGGCGGTGGCGGTGAAGGATTTGGCGGCCGAGTAGACCGGGTGGCGGGCAGTGCAGTCCCCGAGGGCGAGGACTGTCTCCCCTTCTTCCTGCACCAGCAGGCCGTAGACGGCATACCCGCCGCTTTCAAACAGGTTTCGCAATTCTTGCAGCATATGGACCTCCGCAATTTTTTAAGAACTTTTGTAAAGAACAATATAATATTTATTTCGCTGCCCTTATGGCAGCGACCAAGGGTTCCCCTTGGATGGGACCAAGTTTCACTTGGATGGACCAGGACCCTCGCGGGCCCTGGACCCGCTGTTCGACGCGGCCGTGTCTCTCGCTCCCCGTATGTGAGACCGTTCGTCAAGCGAACGGTCTTCGGGGCGTTGACTGGACGTTTGGAAAGCTTATATTGTTATGAGAAAATCCGGGTTTATCCCGC
>DVHA01000055.1 GCA_018712425.1 Candidatus Faecivivens stercoravium
GACTTCAACATCAATTCCGGCCTTAAGACCCCCGACATGCCCAAAATCAAGTATAAGTCCAAGATGAAGGAATACTACGCGAAGGCCGGTATCCCCACCGCCCGCTACCACCTGGTGGACACGCTGGAAAATGGCCTCGCCTTTGCAAAAGAGGTGGGCTACCCGGTCATCGTCAAGCCGGACAACGGCGTCGGCGCCAACTCCACCTTCAAGCTCAAAAACGAGGAGCAGCTGCGGGAGTTCTACGCCTCCGGCTGGAGCACCCAGTATATCATGGAGGAGTTTGTCAACGGGGAGATCTGCTCTTACGACTCGATCATCGACTCAAACGGCAGCCCCCTCCTCGAGACCGGCAACATCACCCCCATCTCGATTATGGACTCGGTCAACGACCGGGAGACCGTCTTCTTCTATATCGTCCCCAACCTCAAGGAGGACGTCCGGGCGGCCGGGCGGGCCTGCGTCAAAGCCTTCGGCGTCCGCTCGAGATGCACCCACCTCGAGTTTTTCCGGCTGCTGGAAGACAAGCCGGGCCTCGGCAAAAAGGGGGATATCGTCGGGCTGGAGGTCAACATGCGCCCCTCCGGCGGCTTTACCCCCGAGATGATCAACTACGCCAACTCGACCGACTTCTATAAGGACTGGGCGGACATGGTCTGCTTCGATAAGCTCACCAAGGAGAGCTACCCCGAAAAGTTCTACGGCGTCCATGTCGGCCGCCGCAACGAGAAGCACTACCGCCACTCCCACCGGGACGTCATGTCCCGCTACCGCGGCCAGATCATGGAGACCGGCGTCCTCGACCCGGCCCTTGCCACCGGCATGGGCGACCGGTTCTATATCGCCCGGATTGACACGGCCGAACAGCTGGAACAGTTCCGGAAGTACGTTTCGGAGGAGGTGTGAGCGATGGAAACAAGGATGGGGAAAATCTATTCGGACGCCCTCGGCCGGGAGATGGAATATATCCGCTACGGCTCGTCCGGCAAGCCCTTTTTCGCCGTCCCCTCCCAGGACGGGCGGTACTTTGACTTTGCGAACTTCGGGATGGTCGACGCCGTCGCCGATTATATTGAACAGGGCAGAATCCAGATCATCTCCTTTGACACGATCGACAGGGAGACCTGGTCCAACGAAGGGGGGGACCCCGCCGCCCGGATGCAGCTCCACGAAAAGTGGTACCACTATGTCTGCGACGAGCTCTACCCCCATGTGATGGCCGAGACCGGCTACGCTGGCAGGGCCGGGATCACCGGCTGCTCGATGGGGGCCTACCACGCGGCCAACTTCTTCTTCCGCCGCCCCGACCTCTTTGACACGGTCATCGCCCTGTCAGGGGTCTATGACCCGGCGCTTCTCATCCACGGGTATTTCGACGCGACGATGTATATGAACTCGCCGGTCCATTCGCTGCGGAATATGCCGCCCGACCACCCCTATATGGAGCTTTTCCGCCAGTCGAAGATCATCATCTGCGTCGGCCAGGGGGCCTGGGAGGAGCTGATGCAGATCGGCACCCGGGAGCTGGACGAGGTGCTTTCCCAGAAGGGGATCCCCGCCTGGATCGACTACTGGGGGTACGACGTCAACCACGACTGGCCCTGGTGGCGGAAACAGTGGCGGTATTTCCTCGAGCGGACGATGGAGGGGTGAACCCGCTGTTTTTAGATCATTTTTCAGATCATTTTTTGGGTGCTGCGCACGTTTCGTTTCAGGCGGCAAAGCTGTGAAAAACTTCGGAAGTACGGGAAGTGAGCGCCTGGGAAGGGGCTCTGCCCCTTCCATTCCCGCAAACCCTTTAAAAAGGGTTTGATCCTAAACTTTTGATGCCGCACGTCCCTTCGTAATCCGCACGCCAGCGCCGATTGCCGCGTTGTTTGACCGCGAACCCAATTATGGCCCTGCCCTGCCCTTCCGGACGGGGCTTTACTTTTCCCCGAAAATGCCGTATACTGGAGGTAACTTTTCCCACAGAAAGGACTTACCCTATGCGTATCGTAGTGAAAATCGGCAGTTCGACCCTCGCCCATCCGACCGGCCGGATGAACATCCGCCGGGTGGCGGAGCTCTGCCGGGTGCTGTCCGACCTGAAAAACGCCGGGCATGAAATCATCCTCGTCTCCTCCGGCGCCATCGCGATGGGGGTCGGCAAGCTCTCGATGACGTCCCGCCCCCACGATACCCCAACCAACCAGGCCGCCGCCTCGATCGGCCAGTGCGAGCTGATGTACACCTACAATAAGGAGTTCGCGGAATATAACCACACCGTCGCCCAGATCCTTTTAACCGTCCTCGACTTAAAGGACGGGGAGCACCGCAAAAACTTCGAGAACACGATGGCCCGGCTTCTCGAGCTGGGGGCCCTCCCGGTCATCAATGAAAACGACTCGGTCGCGACAGAGGAGCTGGAAATCGACAACGACACGATGGGCGCGCTGGTGGCCGAAGCGGTCGGGGCGGAACTTTTAATCCTTCTCTCGGACATCGACGGCCTCTACACCGCTGACCCCCACAAGGACCCTTCCGCCCGGCTCATCCACGACGTCTGCGCCCTGACCCCCGAGATCACCGCCCTCGGCGGCGGGGAAGGGTCGGCCCTCGGCACCGGCGGGATGGCGGCTAAGCTGAAGGCCGCCGAAATCGCCGTCGGGGCCGGCATCGACATGGTTATCGCAAACGGCGCCCACCCGTCCGTCCTCTACGATATCATCGAAGGCAAGCCGGTCGGCACCCGCTTTTACGGCCACACCCCCGGACAGAAGGAGGAAAGGGAATGAAAGAAACCCGTTTGATTTTGCAGGAGGCAAAGGCCGCCGCCCCCATCCTCGCCCGCTTCGGGACCGAGGAGAAAAACCGGGCGCTGATCGAGATGGCCGCCGCCCTTGAGCGGTCGGAAGCGGAAATCCTTTCGGCCAACGCCGAAGATATGCAGGCGGCCGAAGGGAAAATTTCCCCCGTCATGCTCGACCGGCTGAAACTGACCCCCGAGCGGATTAAAGGGATGGCCGACGGCATCCGGGAGGTGGCGGCGCTTAATGACCCCGCCCGGGTGATCGAGCGGACGGAGCGCCCGAACGGCCTGGTCATCGAAAAGACCGCCGTCCCGATGGGGGTCATCGCGATCATCTACGAGTCCCGCCCGAACGTCACCTCCGACGCCGCGGCCCTGGCTCTCAAGGCGGGGAGCGCCTGCGTCCTCCGGGGCGGGAAGGAGGCCTTCCGGTCAGCTTACGCGATCGTTACGGCGCTGCGGCAGGGCCTCACGGCAGCCGGTTTCCCCGAGGCGGCCGTTTCGATTGTTGAGGACACGACAAGAGCCAGCGCCAAGGAGCTGATGACGGCGGTGGGGTACGTCGACCTCTTAATCCCCCGGGGCGGGGCGGGGCTCATCCGCGCCTGCGTCGAGGAGGCGAAGGTCCCCTGTATCCAGACCGGCACCGGTATCTGCCACGTCTACGTGGATTCCCCCTGCGATATCGAAATGGCCCTCACAATCGTTGAAAACGCCAAGACCTCCCGCCCGTCGGTCTGCAACGCCGAGGAGGTGCTGCTGGTCCACCGGGATATCGCGGCAGCGTTCCTCCCGAAGCTGAAGGAACGGCTGGTGGAGAAACGGGCGGCAGAAGGGAAGACCCCGGTCGAGCTCCGATTAGACCCCCGGGCGGCCGCCATCATCGCCGGGACGCCCGCCGGGCCGGAGGATTTTGATACCGAATTCCTCGACTACATCCTCGCGGTCAAGGTGGTGGACAGCGTCGAAGAAGCCGCCAGCCACATCGCCGCCCACTCGACCGGCCACAGCGAGGCGATTGTCACCAGCTCGGACGAACACGCCGGTTTCTTCACCAAAGCGGTCGATTCGGCGGCGGTCTACGTCAACGCCTCCACCCGGTTCACCGACGGGGGCGAGTTCGGCCTCGGCTGCGAGATGGGCATCTCGACCCAGAAGCTCCACGCCCGCGGGCCGATGGGCCTCCGGGAGCTGATGAGCTATAAATACGTCATCCGCGGGAACGGACAGGTGCGGTAAAAAAGCAAAATCTCTGCCCAAAACGCAAGAATCGGCGCTGGCGTGACAGTTACAAAACAACGTGCGGCATCAGAAGTTTAGGGTCCAGCCCTTTTTAAAGGGCTGGCGGGAATGGAAGGGGCAGAGCCCCTTCCCAGGCGCTCAGTTACTGTATTTCCGAAGTTGTCCACGGCTGCTTCACCTATAACGAAGGGTGCGCAGCACCAAAAAAATACTCAAAAACTAAAAAAGCCGCCCCTTCCTTTACCG
>DVHA01000056.1 GCA_018712425.1 Candidatus Faecivivens stercoravium
CATGTTGAAACAGTCCTTTCTGTTGGAAATACCGGGGGCAGGAGATTGGGGTGAAGGTTATAAAAGGAAATTGCATAACGCCCCGACCGGAACCTCCTGTCACATTAATTCCATTATAGCAGAATCTTCCGGGAAAATCCATAAATTTTCAGAGAATTTATTTTGAAATCCGGATATTTTTAGGTCAATCCTTTTACGGGATTTCCCCCGCCGATATTTGCATTTTCCGGCAGAATCGTATATAATAGAAATACCGCAGCGCGGAAAACTGGCAGATTTTCTGCCGGGGCAGCAGAAAGAGGGAGGTTTTCAGATGGTTATCTTGATTGTCGATGACGAGCCGGATATCATTGAAGGCGTTATCACCGGCGTCGATCTGGAGGGCCTGGGCTTTACCGAGGTGATGACGGCGAGGAGCGGCGAACAAGCGATGGAGCTGATGCGCCGGAAGCCCGCCGATGTCCTGCTGACCGATATCGAGATGTCGGATATGAACGGGCTCACATTGCTTTCGTGGGTGCGGGAACACGACTTTGATACCGTCACCATCTTCTGTACCGCCTACCCCGAGTTTAACTATGCCAAAAAAGCAGTGGAACTCCAGGCCTTTGACTATTATTTAAAACCGATCCGGTATGAGGAACTGACCGAAAAGCTCCGGGCGGCGGTCCGGAAGGTCCGGGAGGTCAGAAGCGAGCGGCAGCATAAGCTGTACGGTGACTACTGGCTGGAATCCCAGCCGGATAACCGCGCCGACTTCTGGAACCGGGCGCTGATGCGGTATGCCGGTGAAGACGGCGGCGGGGGCTGGCTGGTGGGCGAAGCACAGAAACGGCGGCTGCCATACCAGGAAAAAGATTTTTTCACCTTGCTGGTGTTTGACCTTTACCGGGAAAACAAGCTGAAAGAATGGAACCGGGGCCTGCTGGATACCGCATTTGAAAATGTCCTGTCCGAGCTGTTTGCCTTACCGGGATGCAGCATTGAGACGATCGCTTCGGCCGGACCGGGGGCATACCAGATGGTCCTTTTCCAGCCGGGGCGCAGGACGGTTGACCGGGAAGCGTTAAGGGAATCATGCAGGCGTTTTATCGGCTTCTGCAACCGGCATATGGGTATCAGCGCCGACTGCTATTTCTGCAGCGACACCCCGTTTGACGGCATCGGGGCGATTATCTATAAGGCGAACCGGATTTTCCGGGATGACGTGACAGGCTGCAACCAGATTTACGATATTTTCCCCTATAAAATGAAAGACGGCTCCTATGCGGTCCCTTACCTGTCCGCCCGCCTGGAAAAAATGCTGCTGGACGGACAGTGGCAGCAGGCGGAGCAGATGGTTTGCGCCGGCCTTCAGGACGCGGCTGCGTCCGAAAGGATCACCCGGTCGGGCCTGCTGGCTATCCAGCAAGACCTGATGCAGGTCGTCCATGCGGTGCTCCAGGCCAGAGGGGTTCCGGCCCATACCCTCTTTTGCGGCGAAACATTCGACCGGATGTCGGCGGAGGCCGTCGGGACGGTCGACCAGATGGCGCAGTTTGTCGGTTACCTCATCCGGGAGACGATGCGTTCGGTCGGCGGAAAGGACGGCCGCCCGGAAGGGGAGGCGGCGATTGAAAAGGTCCGGCAGTATATCGACGGGCACCTTTCAGAGCCGCTCAGCCGCAGCGTGCTGGCGGGGCTGGTGTTCATGAACCCCGATTACTTTGCCAAACTTTTTAAGGAAAAAACCGGCCAGCCGCTGACGGCCTACATCAAGCGCCGCCGGATCGAGTGGGCCAAGGAGCTGCTCGCCCAGACCGCCCTTCCGGTCAGCCAGGTGGCCCAGCAGGTGGGGTATGACAACCTCTCCTATTTTTCCAGCGTCTTCCACGACCAGACCGGCCTCTCCCCGGGGGAGTACCGCCGGCAGAGAAAGGGGAAATGAGGGTGAAATTCCTGAGCAAGCGGCCGTCCCTTCTGAAGATCCTGCGGCTGGTCATCGCGCTGCTGGTGCCGGTGCTGATTCTGCTGATCCTCTCCTTCCTTTACGGCTACCGCCGGTCGGCCGAGGCGGTCTCCAACCGGATCGATTCGATGTTCGCCTACCAGATGGAACAGGTGGACGCCTCCTTCGACCAGATCAACGGCTATCTGACCGACACCCTCCTGACCAACCGGTATGTGGAGGAAATCCGGCTGGCTGAGCCGGAGGACATCGGCTATTACCGCTCCGCCCGCAACCTTTGCAGCGAGGTGGCGACTTTGCAGAGTTTTATCAACAGCGGCTATACCTTTTACTTCTACACCCCCCGCCTGAACCTCTCTTTCCGTTCCAGCGGGGCCAGCGAAGGGTATATGACCGATTATAAGGTGGTCGACGCGGTCACGGCGGACATCGACGACGGGCGGTACAACTACAACGACACCCGCTGGCAGTATTACGATGTGGACGGTATCGGGTATATGGTCCAGGTGCTGCAAAATGACGGGATGTATTTTGCCTGCTGGATCCGGGCCGAACGGATCTTTTCCTTCTTTAACGAGATAATCCAGTCGGAAGAGGGGTTTTACGCGGTAGTGGGCGAGTCCGGCCGGCCGCTGACCAATGAGGGCCGGGTGGAAGAGCTCGGAATCCAGCTCTCCGGCATCCACACCACCTGTGACGCCAGCGGGTATGACTGCTCCTATGTCCACCCATCCCATATGGCGGTGGGGATCCTGGCGGTCGATCGGCAGGTACTGGACATGGGGGACGCCGGGTTTTATCTGCTTCTGGTCTTTGTCATCTTCCTGATCGTTTTGGCCTTCTGCCTCTATATCATCTACTATTTCCGCCGGTATATCCAGGAGCCGCTGGAATTTTTCCAGGGCCATGTCAACAGCTACCTCCAGGAGCGGAAATTTTCCAAACGGTACGGGTTTGCCGAACTGAACGAGGTGGAAAACGCCTTCAGCGCGCTGGAAGCCCAGGTGCGGGAGCTGAAAATCGACGTCTATGAGGAAAAAATCCGCCGCACCCGGACCGAGCTGGAATTCCTGCAAAACCAGATCAAGCCCCACTTTTTTGTCAACTGCTTTTCCATCCTCTACGGGATGGCCGAGCGGCGGCAGTACGACCGGATTCAGGAGTTCTGCCTGATCCTCTCGGATTATGTCCGCTACCTGCTGGCCGGGAGTTTCCACAAGGTGCCGCTGGAGCGGGAGCTGCGCCACATCCAGGAGTTTCTGACCATCCAGAACATCCGCTTCCACGCCGAAAACGTCATGACCGAGGATGTCGACGAGGATATGCTCGACTGCCTGATCCCGCCGGTCACCCTTCTCACCTTTGTCGAAAACACCGTCAAGCACAATAAGTTTAAGCGGGACGACCTGTCGGTGATCGTTTCTGCCGAGGAGGCGGCGGTCGGGGACGGGACCCGGTTGCGGATGAAGGTCGCCGACAACGGCATCGGCCTTTCGACTGAGGCGCTGGCCGGCAGCCGGGAACTGCTCCGGAAGATCCGGAAGGCGGTGCTGGAAGGGGGCGAGGAGCCGGAAAATACCGGCGAGCACATCGGGCTTGCCAACGTTTACCGGCGGATCCTGCTGCTTTACGGGGACGGGGCCAGCCTTGATATTACGAGCGAGGCGGAGGTCGGGACGGTTGTGACGATGACCATCCCGATCGAGCGGGAAACCCCTCCGCCGGCATTGGAATCGTAGCGGAAACGCTTTGATTGAAAGGCAAATAAACCATAAAACCGGAGCTGGCGTTGAAATCACGCAGAAACGGGGGTCAATTACAAGTTTAGGATCAAACCCTTTTTA
>DVHA01000057.1 GCA_018712425.1 Candidatus Faecivivens stercoravium
CGGTAAAGAAGGTGAGCTTCCCCTTCTCCATCTCCCGCCCGCACTTTGGACACTGCATCAAAATCACCTCAAAAACCGGCGTTTCCGGGGAATCCCGCAGCCAATTTCCCCTGCAACTTCCCCGGAAACCCTTTTTATTCATCGCGAAGCGATACCTTCACTTGCCCCGCAGGGGCAAATTTCACTGCGCGGAGCGCAATTTCACCCTTCACTCGGCCGCAGGCCGAATTTCACTGGATAAAGTCCTCCACTTCCGCCGCCGACGGGATCGACGCCTGGGCGCCCCGCCGCGAAACCGCAATCGCCGCGGCGGCGTTGGCGTACCGCAGCGCCGGTTCCAGCCCGCCGTCCCAGTGGGAGACGAAAGCGGCGGTAAAGCAGTCCCCGGCGGAGGTCGAATCGACCGCCTTCACCTTCGGCGGCGGCATCAGCACCGACCCGTGGGGGGTGACGGCCAGCGCCCCTTTGGCCCCCAGAGAGACGAGCACCGTCCCGACACCCTTCTGTAAAAGGGTCTTCGCGGCGGCCTCGCACTCCTCCCGGGAACCGGCCGGCATCCCGGTCAGCAGCGAGAGTTCGGTCTCGTTGGGCTTTATAAAGTCGCAGAGCCGGAGCAGTTCCTCCGGCAGCGGCCCGGGGGCGGGGGCCGGGTCGAGGACGACCGTCTTCCCGGCGGCGCGGGCCAGTTTCGCCGCCGCCAGCACCGTCTCCATCGGGACTTCCAGCTGCATCACAAGGCAGTCGGCCGCCTCGATCAGCGCCCGCTTTTCCTCGATGTCGGCGGGGGTGAGGGTGTAGTTGGCCCCGTGGAGGATGATGATCGAGTTTTCCCCCTGCTTATCGACGGTGATAAACGCCTGGCCGGTCGGCTCTTCCCGGCGCAGGACGCCGGAACAGTCGACCCCGGCCGACTGGAGGTTCCGGATGAGAGTATCCCCCGCCCCGTCCCGGCCGACCGCGCCGATCATCGCCGTTTGACAGCCGAGACGCCCCAGCGCGTAGGCCTGGTTGGCCCCTTTTCCGCCGGGGTTCAGGGTCAGGCTGTCCGCCGCGATCGTCTCCCCCGGCTGCGGCATCCGCTGAAGGGCGATCGAATAGTCGAGGTTTAAGCTCCCGACGACAACCGCAGATTTCATATGAAAGCCCCCTTTCGGGAAATGCCAGCCGGGGGATCCGGCTGGCAGAAGGATATATTTTTTATTTTATTATATTTTGGGTGCTGCGCACGCTTCGTTATCAGTGGCAAAGCTGTGAGAAGCTTCGGAAGTACGGAAAGTGAGCACCTGCCAAGGAGCTCTGCTCCTTGGATTCTCGCAAACCCTTTAAAAAGGGTTTGATCCTAAACTTTTTATGCCGCCCGTTGCTTCGTGATTTCAGCGCCAGCGCCGATTCTTACGCAGATGCAGGAGGTGCGCATTCCATCGCGTTTATTCCACTTCCGTCATCAGGCAGACCCCGACGTTCGCCGGCAGCGTAAACCGGACGGTATACGCCCCGTTCCCCTGCCAGACGGTCTCCGCCTCGGTGATCTCGCCGGTGAAGGTGTTCCAAACTTCCGGAACGGACGCCGACGGCACCGTGACGGTCAGCGTCTCGGGGCCTTCGCCGAAGTTGACAAACAGATACTCCCGCTTGTCCTCCTTGCGGTAGCGGATATAGGAGACGCCGGTCAGGTCCTCGTCGTTGTGCATAATCGGGTCGACGATCCAGCGGGGGTAATAGCGGTGGTTATTGACGTTGCGGCCGTTGCCCTCTTCGATGCGGATGGGGGCGGGGGCGACCGCCTGAAGCCAGACGCCGAGGGTATCGGCATCCGCCCCGTCGTTGACAAAGGCGAGGCAGCCGGAGTTTTTGAGGTTTTCAAAGATCGTCTCGACCTCTTTGTCCTCCGCCTTCGACATCCCGTATCGGGGCATCGTGTCCATCAGGCAGAGATTGCCGCCTTCTCTGGCAAACTGGTCGAGGAGTCTCGCCAGTGTGAGCGGCACGACCTCACCCATCGGCAGGACGAAGGTGGTGTAGACGGCGCCGGTGCGGGTGTTGATGAGCTTGCCGCCCTCGGTCTTGAAGAGCCGCACCGCGTCCCCGGGGACGACGGTGAAGTCGATATTCTGTTCCTGGAGGCCGGTCAGCAGCAGCTGTTCCTTCTGGTCGATCTCGGCCGCCCGTTCATCGAGGACCAGCGGGCCCCGCTGGTACATCGTCTGGTAGCCCTGGCGGCTGAGAAAATGGAGCCAGAAGGACTCCTGCGGGTGGTAGATGAGCACCTCTTTTTCCGGGCGGCCGCCGGTCAGGAGCATATACATCCGCCGGGTCATCCCGTTGGCCTCCGGCATCCTGTCCCAGTGGGCCCACTGGAAGAACTCGGAGGGCGGCCAGTCGTTTGCCCGTTCGTCGCGGGTGGAGTAGAAGAAGCCGTGGTTGACGATTGTCTTGACCCCCTGTAAATACATCCAGGAGACCATCCGCAGGTATTCTTCAAACGAGAGGTCCCAGCCGCAGCCGGCGAACACCTCCACCTGCAGGCCCTCTTTGCCGTAGCATTCCCCGGCGGAGGCGGCGAACTTGACATTCAGGCTCCCGATCCCCTTGCCGAGGTGGTCGACGCCGGGGCGGGTGGTGGCGTCCATCTGCCGCATGAAGTCGCCGGAGTAGCGGGCGTGGCCGGCGATCGTCTCCTCGCCCAGCAGGTGGGCGGTGTAGGCGGTGCCGTGGGCCTCGCACCAGTCGCGGAGCTTGCCATGGTAGTTTTCCTTGTAAAGCTGGGCGATGACGTCGTAGTAGTCGACGCGGGTGCGCCCGGCTTCATCCCCCGGCAGGACGAGGTCGGGGAGTTTTGTCCGGATGTCGTACCCCTTCATCTCGAGGAACTTCTCCGGCAGCTGCTCGGTCCAGGGGAAGGAGTGGGCAAACCGGGTCTCGTCGTTGAAGACCGCCTTGATGGTCGAGCCGAAGGCCCCGGGGAAGCGGTCGTTGTACTTTTCGTAGGTGAGATTGATAAACTTCTCGGTCGCCTCGGCCTTCAGGTAGTTCGGCTCGCCTCTTCCCCCCTCGTCGTAGGGGTCGATCAGCAGCTGCACCTGGAAGATGACGGTATCCCGGTCCCGCAGGAGGCAGAAGTCCTTCATCGGGATGTCCATATGCCGGATGACCATCGGCTGGAGGTAGGGGGTAAGGGGAAGCTGCTCCATCGTCTCGGCGTCGTAGCAGAAGATGTTCTTGGGGAGGGAGTCAAAGTTCCCTTCCGGCCGCCCGGAGACGCCGAAGGGCTTGAGTT
>DVHA01000058.1 GCA_018712425.1 Candidatus Faecivivens stercoravium
TCGCTGCCGGCGGCCGAGATGGTCAGCACCGCGCCCACCGGCAGCGACTTTTCCGGCACCTTTTCGCCGATCGAGAAGAGCCAGGGGTCGCAGCGGTTTGCCGCCCCTGCCGCCGCCGACTTGGAGGAGTCGAGGACCGAGCCGCCGCCGACCGCGAGGATCATCTCGACCTGCTCGTCGATGCACAGCTGGGCTGCCTTCCGAGAGAGGGAGATTTTAGGGTTTGCCTCGACCCCGCCCAGCTCGACAAACTGGACGCCCGCCTCATTTAAAGAGGCGACAATCTGGTCGTAGAGGCCAGTGCGCTTGATCGAGCCGGAACCGTAGTGGAAGAGCACCTTGTGAAAACCGTAGGACCGGATGACCTGTCCGACCTGCTTGTGGGTGTCCTTGCCGAAGATGACTTTTGTGGGGGTGTAATACTGGAATGCTTCCATAGGGAACGCTCCTTTCCGGATGAGATGATGAAAACGTAAGAATCGGCACTGGCGTTAAAGCTACGAAGAAACGGGCGAAGTAAAAAAAGTTTTACTCGATTTTTTTCAAAAAATCGCGGGAGTGGAGAGGGCAGAGCCCTTTCCCAGGCGCTCGCCTCCCGTACTTCCGAAGTTGACCACAGCTTTGCCACTGATAACGAAGCGTGCGCAGCACCCAAAAAATAATCGGAAAATAAATTCCCAATAACGACAGATTTTCTCCGTCTCTCTATTATTCTACCACAGCGAACTGGCTGTTGTAAAGACCGGCGTAAAAACCGCCTTTGGCCAGCAGCTCCTCGTGGGTGCCCTGTTCAACGATATGGCCCTTGTCCATCACCAAAATGACGTCGGCGTTCTGGATGGTGGAGAGCCGGTGGGCGACGATAAAGCTGGTGCGGCCCTGCATCAGCGTCTCAAAGGCCCGCTGGATGCGGATTTCGGTCATCGTGTCGATCGAAGAGGTCGCCTCGTCGAGGATCAGCATCGGCGGCAGGCAGAGCATAATCCGGGCGATGCAGAGCAGCTGCTTCTGGCCCTGGGAGAGGTTGCCGCCCCCTTCGGCGATGACGGTGTCGTAGCCCTTGGGCATCCGCATGATGAAACTGTGGGCGTGGGCCTTTTTGGCGGCGGCGATAATCTCCCCCTCGGTGGCGTCCGGGCGGCCGTAGGCGATGTTGTCCCGGATGGAGGCCGAGCGCAGCCAGGTGTCCTGGAGGACCATCCCGTAGCCCTGCCGGAGCGACTGGCGGGTAAGGCCGCGGATATCATGGCCGTCGACCGAGATCGAACCCTCCCGGACGTCGTAGAACCGCATCAGCAGGTTAATGAGCGTCGTCTTGCCGCAGCCGGTCGGACCGACAATCGCGATCCGCTGGCCGGGATGGACCGAGAGGTTCAAGCCTTCAATCAGCGGGACGTCGGGCGAATAGGAGAAGCTGACGTCCGAAATCCGGATTTCCCCCTTCGGATGGGAAAGGACGACCGCGTCTTCCGCCTCGGGGACCTCCGGCTCCTCATCCAGCAGGGCGAAGACGCGGGCGGCCGAGACGATTGAGTTCTGGAACTCGGTCAGGACCGAGGTGATATCGTTAAAGGGCTTGGTATACTGGTTGGTATAGCTTAAAAAGCTGGAGAGCTGGCCGACCGACAGCGCCCCGCCGATCGCCGCGAAGCTGCCGGCAATCGCGACGCCGGCGTAGATGGCCGAGTACATAAACCGGGTGGCGGGGTTGGTGATCGAAGAGAAGAAGGTGGCCTTGAGGGAGTATCCGGACATCCGCCGGTTGATCTCCTCAAACTCCTCCTGGGCCTTCTGCTGGTGGTCAAAGGCACCGACCACCTTGATGCCGCCTAGCATCTCGTTGGTAAAGCCGGTCAGCTCGCCGCGGGTCTCCGACTGGAGCTTGAACATCGTAAAGGACTTTTTGGCGATGAAGTTGGCAATCAGGAAGGACATCGGGCTCAAAACGACGACGACCAGCGTAATCAGCGGGTTAATCCCCAGCATGAAGACGATCGTCCCGACGATGGTGATGACCCCGGAAAACAGCTGGGTGAAGCCGAGGAGCAGGCCGTCGGAAAATTGGTCGATATCGGTGATGACCCGGCTCAAGAGGTCGCCGGAAGAGTGGCTGTCCACATAGGAGAGGGGCAGCGTCTGCAAGTGGTTGAAGGCCTGGACCCGCAGGTCCCGGACAATCCGGTAGGTGATCTTGTTGTTGATGTGGTTCATCAGCCACTGGGCGGCGGCGGTGACGAGGATGGAGATGAGGATGGCGGCGATGACGGCCATCAGGCCGGTAAAATCGACATTCCCTTCCCCAACGATGTAGTCGACGCCCTCCCCCGTCAGGATCGGGATATAAAGGGTCAGCGCCACCGTAACGGCCGACAGCAGCAGCGAAAGGATTACCAGGCCGGTATATGGCCGGATATAATGCAAAATCCGCCGGACGGTCTTCATATTCTCGCCCTTGGGGGCGGTTTTTCCCTTAGCCATGGATGGGTTCCTCCTTTCCGGCGTTCTGGGACGCGCAGATCTCCCGGTAGACCGGGCTTGTCCGCAGCAGCTCCGCGTGGGTGCCGTAGCCGGCCGGCCGTCCGTCGTCCAGCACCAGGATGTGGTCGGCGTTCCGGATGGCCGAAACCCGCTGGGAGATGATAAAGACGGTCATCTTTTCGGTATCTTCTTTGATCGCCCGGCGCAGCCGCGCGTCGGTCGCGAAGTCGAGGGCGGAGGCGCTGTCGTCGAGGATCAGGATATCGGGGTGCCCGACCAGCGCCCGGGCGATGGTCAGCCGCTGTTTCTGGCCGCCGGAGAGGTTGCCGCCGCCCTGGTGGAGCGGCAGGTCGAGGCCCTCCTGCTTGCTGTCGACAAACTCCCGGGCCTGGGCGGTGTCGAGGGCGGCGTAGATTTCCCCGTCGGTGGCGTCTTCTTTGCCCCAGCGCATGTTTTTCCGCAGGCTGCCGGAGAAAAGGGTCGCCTTCTGGGGGACGACGCCGATATGGCGGCGGATATCCGCCGGCCGGAGGGACTTGACGTCCTCACCGAACAGCCGGACGGTGCCGGAGGTGCAGTCATAAAACCGCGGGATGAGGTTTGCCAGCGTCGATTTGCCGGAACCGGTGCCGCCGATGATGCCCAGTGTCTCCCCCGGCATGACCGAGAAGCTGATGCCCTGGAGGGTCTCCTCCCGGGCGCCGGCGTAGGTAAAGCCGACGTTTTCAAAGGAAACGGCGGGAACACCCGCTTTTTCCGCCGGGACCTCCGCGCCGGAGGCGGGAATCGAAGGCTGGACGGCAAAGACCGCGTTCACCCGCCCGAGGCTCGCGAGCGCCCGGGAGAGGAGGATGATGAGGTTTGCCAGCTTGACCAGTTCGGTCAGAATCTGGGACATGTAGTTGATGAGCGCGATGACCTCGCCCTGGGTGAGATCGCCGGCATTGACCTGCACGCCGCCGAAATAGAGGACAGCAATGATGCCGAGGTTGATGATGACATAGGTCAGCGGGTTTAACAGGGCGGAAATCTTGCCGACAAACAGCTGCCCCCGGTAAAGGGCGCCGGTTTCCTCCCCGAAACGGGCCATTTCTTCCTTCTGGCGGTTGAAGGCCCGGACGACCCGGATGCCCTGGAGGTTTTCCCGGGTGGAGAGGAGCACCTGGTCGAGCTTTTTCTGCACCTTTTTATAGAGGGGCATCGTTGTGAGCAGGATGGCGAAGACGACCACCAGCAGCACCGGGATGGTGACCGCAAAGGGGACCGCCGCCCGCACGTCGACGGTAAAGGCCATCACCGCCGCCCCCAGGACGACGAAAGGGGAACGGAGGAAGAGGCGCAGGAACATATTGACGCCGTTCTGCACCTGGTTGACGTCGCCCGTCATCCGATTGATGAGGGTGGATATGCCGATCTGGTCGATTTCTTTGTAAGAGAGGGTATTGATATGCCTGAACAGGTCGTTGCGCATCATCATGCCGGTGCTGACGGCCGATTTGGCCGCGAAATACTGGGCAATGAGCGAAAACCCAAAGCCGACCACCCCCAGCAGAATCAGCAGCCCGCCCATCTGCCAGAGATAGGCCCCGTCGCCGCCGGCGATGCCGACGTCGATCATCTGGGCGACGACCAGCGGGACAAACAGCTCGAAAGTCGCCTCCAGCAGCTTAAAGAGCGGCGCCAGGATGGTGATAACCGGGTGGTATTTGAGATAACCGAGTAATCGTTTCATGTCCCGCTCCTTATATATCCAAAAAGCCCTTGAGGAGTTTCAGGGTGTTATAGACGCCGTCCAGGTGGCTCCGTTCATAGCCGTGGGAGGCGTAGACGCCGGGGCCGATCAGCCCGTGGCGGATATCAAAGCCGCCTTTAAGGGAAGCTTCGACGTCGCTGCCGTAGTGGGGGTAGATGTCGACCGCGTAGTCGGCCCCCTCCTTTTTGGCGGCGGCAATCAGCTTTCCGACCATGTCGTAGGAATAGGGGCCGCCCGAATCCTTCGCGCAGATCGAAACCTGCCGCTCGGTGCAGCGCAACCCTTCGCCGACACAACCCATATCCACCGACAGCGCCTCGGTGACCCCTTCGGGAATCGAGGCGGACGCGCCGTGGCCGACCTCTTCGTAGACGGTGATGTGGGCGTAAACCGGGCGGGAAAGCTTTGCCCCGGTGTCCTTTAAGTACTTGCCGAGGCCCAGGAGGATGCCGACCGACAGCTTGTCGTCGAGGAACCGGCTCTTGATGTAGCCGGAAGCGGTCACCCGGGTGCGGGGCTCGAAGCAGACGAGGTCGCCGGTCTCGATGCCAAAGCCTCTCGCCTCTTCCGCCGTCGTGACCGGCTCATCCAGGACGATTTCGAGGGTGTCGAAGCTGCGGGGCTCGCTGCCGAATTTGCCGTTGACGTGGGTCGAGGCGTTTATAAGCTGGCAGGTCCCCTCGATCACCCGGCCGTCCCGGGTGTAGACCCGGACGTTCTCGGTCTCGATGTTCTGGGGGGAGAGGCCGCCGAGCGGAACAATCCGGAGCCGGCCGTTTGCCTTCACCTCCGCGACCATGCCACCGAGGGTGTCGGTGTGGGCCATCAGGATGAGGCCGTCCTGCCCCTTCCCGCCGCCGAAATCGACGAGGACGCCGCCTTTGACCGTCCGGCGGGCTTCAAACCCAAGGTCGGTGAAGGCATTCTGCACCCAGTCGGCCGCCCGGTCGGTGAAGCCGGTGGGGCTGTCGATCGAGAGCAGTTC
>DVHA01000059.1 GCA_018712425.1 Candidatus Faecivivens stercoravium
CGAAATCGGGGCGTATTACCGGAAGATGGGCGGTTTCCTCCGGGAAGAGGACTTAAACGCCTACCATCCCGAATGGGTCGAGCCGCTCACCGCCGGCTACCACGGCTATACCGTCTGTGAACTGCCGCCCAACGGCCACGGCATCGCGGTTTTAATGGCGCTGAACATCCTGGAAGGGCTTGAGCCGGACCACGACCCCTTCCGCTCGCTCCACCGGCAGATCGAGGCGATGAAGCTGGCCTTTGTGGATGCCCAGCAGTATGTCGCCGACCCGCGGTTTATGCGGGCGGTCACCCCGCAGATGCTCCTTTCGGCCGAATACGCCGCCTCCCGCCGGGCGCTGGTCGGGCCGGAGGCGCTCGACCCCGGCCCCTGGACGCCGGTCAAGGGGGGCACCGTCTACCTCTGCACCGCCGACGGGGAGGGGAACATGGTTTCCTATATCCAGTCCAACTATATGGGCTTCGGTTCCGGCGTCGTCGTCCCGGGGACGGGGATCGCGATGAACAACCGGGCGGCCAACTTCTCCATCGACCCCGCTTCCCCCAATGCCTTCGGCCCCGGCAAAAAGCCCTATCATACGATTATCCCCGGCTTCCTGATGCGGGACGGACAGCCGGTCGGCCCCTTCGGCATTATGGGCGGGTTTATGCAGCCCCAGGCCCATTTGCAGCTGATGCTCTCGACAATCGACGGGCACTTAAACCCCCAGGACGCCCTCGACAAGCCCCGCTGGATGTGGACCGGCGAGAAAACGGTCGAGGTGGAGCAGTCCTTTGACCCGGCGCTCCTCGGCCAGCTGTCCCGGGCCGGGCATAAGATCGTCATCCGCCCGTTCGGAGGCCCCTTCGGCCGCGGGGAGGCGATCTGGCGGGACGCGGAGACGGGGCTGCTCTGCGGCGGCTGCGAGATGCGCACCGACGGGCAGGCCGCCGTCTGGTAAAAAGGAGGACGTTTATGAAAGCACGCGTACAAAATACCCCTTCGCCCGCCCTCTGGCTCTATACCCCGGGGGAAGGGCACGAAAAGACCGCCTTGGCGGTCATGGCGGCGGCCTCTGAAACGGGGGCGGCCTTTCACCCCTTCGGGCCGGAATCCGCCGGGATGAAGCTGCGGGCGCTGTTGGCGGGCGGCGGGCCGGTACCGGCGGAAACCCCGCCGGAGGAGCCGGTGCTGCTGATCCAGGGCTTCGACCGCAAAGGCCTCGACGCCGTCTTAAGGGCCCTGCGGGAGAAAACGGCGGAGATGGGCGCCGTACCGGTGGCCCTCAAAGCGGTCGTCACCCCCACCAACCTCGACTGGACGGTCGAGGCCCTCGCCCGGGAGCTCCGGCAGGAGCACCGGCTGATGCATGGGGAGAAGTAAACCGGTGGGACGGGCCAAAAAAGCGGTTTTCGCCCTGCTGGCGGCGGTGGCGCTGCTGCTGTCCGGCTGCGAAGGCTCCCCGGTGGGGAGCATGGTCGAGGAGATGACCGGCGGGGTCGAGGGGTTGCTCAGCCCGCCCCGCTTTTCGGAAGAACAGGACGCCGTCTATGCCGCCCTTTCCGCCTACCTTTCCGGCTCGATGCGGCTCTGTTATCCCCAGGAGGGGGAAAACCTGTCCGCCTTTACCCTCTGTGAGCTGGACGGCAGCCCCGGCGGGGAGGCGGTCGTCTTTTACGAGCCCACGTCAGCTTCGGCGGCCTCGCCGGTGCAGATGGCGGTGCTGGATGAGGGGGAGGACGGCTGGACGGTGACCGGCAGCCTCACCCTGGAGGGCAGCGGCATCATCGACCTCACCCTCCTCTCCCTGCCGGAGGGGCCGGCTTTCGCGGTCGGCCTGCAATACGCCGGGGAGAATGGCAGCAGCCTGCTGCGGATTTTCGCGGTCCGGGACGGAAAAGCCGTCTCCCTTTCCTCAATCGCCTATCAGGAAAAGGTGTTCGGGGACTTTTCGGGCGACGGCCGGAGCAGCCTTGCCGTCCTGTACACGGCGGAAGACGGGGAAGGCGGGCCGTCCGTCCGGGCCGGCCTCTACCAGTGGCAGGAAGGGGCGTTTGCCCTGACAAGCAGCTGTGCGGTCAACCCCGGCATCAGCCGGTACGAAAAGCTGTCGGCGGCGGAGGAGGGGGACGGTGTCCGGTTCTACCTCGACGGCTATCTGGGCAACCGGATGGTCACCGAGGTTTTGGCGCTGGAAGACGGGTCTCTTCGCAACCTGACCCTCCCCCTTGGGGATTATCCCGGGCGGCCGGGGCTGCTTTCGATGGACGCCGACGGGGACGGCCTGACCGAAATCCCGGCCCAGGAACCGCTCCCGGGTTATGAGGAGGCGGAGGAACCCCTCTGCCTCACCCGCTGGTACCGGTTGGAAGAGAGGGGATACCGCCTCGCCTATACCGGCTATGTCAGCAGCCTTTTAAGCTACCAGTTTATCTTCCCCGGGGACTGGGAAGGGAAGGTAACCGTCCAGCGGGACGACGCGGCGGGGGAAGCCGCTTTTATCCGGGTGGAGGACGGCGCTACCCTCTTTTTGCTGAAAGCGGCGCCGGTTTCCGGCTGGCAGGCGGGGGATTACCCCGGCTACCAGCTGGTTGCCCAGCGGGGACAAACCGTTTTCCTCACCCGGGTGGTCACCGGTACCGGCGGCTGCGCCCTGACGGCGGAGGAGATTGTTTCCCGTTTTTGCGACCTGGGGGAATAGACAATTCTCCATTTCTAAGTACTTAAGTTTATGGAAATCGTAAGGTTTAAGCGGGGGCGAAGCGCCCTTTTTGCCGAGCTCTGTCTCGCGGGAACGGCGTTCGGCAAATTTGGGTCCAGGGGGCTTTGCCTCCTGGCGGTTTCCAAAGGCAGAGCCTTTGGCCCGTCCAGGCGGAGCTTGGCGGATTCTTAAGGCAGAGCCTTAAGGAGGTCCCTTAAGGGGACCGATATAAATATCAAATTCTCATATTGAAAATAAGTATACTGATTCAACATAAATCAACCGGATTTTCGGGGAGGCATTCTATGGAAAAACGGATATTGGTGGTGGAGGACGAAGCGGCCATCCGGGATATCGTCGTCATCAACCTCG
>DVHA01000060.1 GCA_018712425.1 Candidatus Faecivivens stercoravium
ATCGACGCCCGAAGAGGGGAGAACGACTTTGATATCGACGGTGCTGTTGTCAAAATCAACGACCTCGCCCTCCGGGAGCAGATCGGCTCGACCGTCAAGTTCCCCCGCTGGGCGGTGGCCTTCAAATACCCACCGGAAGAAAAAGAAACGGTCCTGCGGGATATTGAAATCCAGGTCGGCCGCACCGGCGCCCTGACGCCGACCGCCGTCTTTGACAGCGTCACCCTGGCCGGCACCTCGGTCAGCCGGGCGACCCTGCACAACCAGGATTTTATCACCGAAAAGGGGATCTGCATCGGCGACACCCTGCTGGTGCGGAAGGCGGGGGAGATTATCCCTGAGGTTTTGAAGGTTGTCCGCCATGGGGAGAACCCGATCCCCTACCAGATCCCCGAAACCTGCCCGGTCTGCGGCAGCAAAACGGTCCGCGACCCGGACGAAGCGGTCACCCGCTGTATCAATCCCGCCTGTCCGGCCACCCGCAAGCGGAGTATCGTCCATTTTGCCAGCCGGAACGCAATGGACATCGAGGGGCTGGGGCCGGCGATGGTCGACCTGCTGGTGGATAACGGGCTGGTGGATAACTGCGCCGGGCTGTACAGGCTGACGGCCGAACAGCTGCTTCCCTTTGAAGGGATCCAGCAGAAATCGGCCGACAACCTGATCCAGGCGATCGAGGGGAGCAAAGGCCGCGGCCTTGCCCGTCTGCTGTTCGGCCTCGGGATCCGCAACGTCGGCGAAAAGGCGGCACAGCTGATCGCCCGCCACTTTGGAACCGCCGACGCGCTGATGGAACTCACCGTCGACGACCTCTGGACCAAAAAAGGCGGCAGCGTCATCCCCGGCGTCGGGCAGGTGATCGCCGAAAGCCTGGTCGAAAGCTTTTCCCAGCCGGAGTTCCGGAGTCAGATTGAGCAGCTGCGGGAAAGCGGCGTTAAACTGACCGAGGAAAAGGAAGAGACCGGCGTTTCCCTTGCCGGCAAGACCTTCGTTATCACCGGCACCCTGCCGACTATGAGCCGCAAGGAGGCCCAGACGCTGATCGAACAGAACGGCGGCAAGGTAACCGCCTCGGTCTCCAAAAAGACCAGCTTCCTGCTGGCCGGAGAAGACGCCGGAAGCAAGCTGGTAAAAGCCCAGACCCTCGGCATCCCGGTGGTCAGCGAAGCGGAACTGATGCAGATGATCGGCCCGGAAACGGACCGGTAACCGATAGACAGAAAGGATTGTAACCATGGAACTTGATATCAAACGGCTGGCAAGACTGGCCAAACTGAAATTCACCCCCGAAGAGGAGGAAAAATATGCCGCCCAGATGGCGAACATCGTCGCGATGGTGGAAAAACTCCCCGACCTCGACGCCAGCGGCCCGCTGATCGACCCCGATAACCCGATGGAGTTCCGGAAGGACGAGGTGGAAAAGAAGTACAGCCGCGACGAACTGCTGGCCAACGCGCCGGAAGTCCAGGCCGGCTGCGTCGTCGTCCCCAAAACCGTTGCAGAATAAAGAGGAAGGATTGGATATACACATGGAACTTTACCGTCTGACAGCTTCCGAGCTGTCCCGCATGATGCAGAAAAAGGAAGTCTCCAGCGCCGAGATCACCCGTTCGGTCTTTGACCGGATTGCGCAGAAGGAGCCGGAGATTGAAGCTTATATTACGCTGGACGAGGAAGGCGCGCTGAAAAAGGCTGCCGAAGTAGATGAAAAGCGGGCAAAAGGGGAGTCCCTCCCGCCTCTCGCCGGGATCCCGGTCGGCATCAAGGACAACATCTGCCTGAAAGGCCTGCCCGCCACCTGCGCCTCCAAGATGCTCCAGAACTTCGTCCCGCCCTACAACGCGACGGTCATCGAAAAGCTAAACGCCCAGGACTGTGTCTATACCGGCAAGCTCAACATGGACGAGTTCGCGATGGGCTCTTCCACCGAGACCAGCTTCTTTAAAAAGACCAAAAACCCCTTCGACACCGCCCGGGTTCCCGGTGGTTCTTCCGGCGGTTCGGCGGCATCGGTCGCAGCCGGCGAGGCAATTGTCTCCCTTGGGAGCGATACCGGCGGCTCCATCCGCCAGCCCGCTTCCTTCTGCGGGGTGGTCGGCCTCAAGCCCACCTACGGCAGCGTCTCCCGGTTCGGGCTGGTGGCCTTCGCCTCCTCCCTCGACCAGATCGGGCCATTCGGCCGGAGCGTCGAGGACGTCTCGATGCTGTACAGCGCCATCTGCGGCAAAGACCCCCATGACACCACCACCGTCCGGCGGGAATATCCCCGGTTTGAGGACAATCTCCAGGCCGATGTAAAGGGGCTGCGGATCGGCATCCCGGAAGCGTATTTCGGCAAAGGCGTGTCGGAAGAGGTCCGCGCAAAGGTGATGGAAACCGCCCGCCAGTATGAAAAGATGGGCGCGTCCCTCGTGCCGGTCACGCTGCCTGACCCCGATTACGGCCTTGCGGCTTACTACATCATCGCCTGCGCGGAAGCTTCCTCCAACCTGGCCCGGTTTGACGGCGTTAAGTACGGTTACCGCACCCAAAACTTTACAAACCTCGAGGAAATGTATGAAAATACCCGCAGCCAAGGTTTCGGCGACGAAGTCAAGCGGCGGATTATGCTGGGGACCTACGTCCTTTCGTCCGGCTATTACGACGCCTACTATAAAAAAGCGAAATTCACCCAGAAGCTGATGCAGGGGATGTTCCAGGAAGCGTTCCAGAAGGCCGACCTGATCCTCTGCCCGACCGCGCCCGATACCGCCTTTAAGTTCGGCGAAAACAGCGACGACCAGGTGAAGATGTACATGAACGATATCCTGACGGTCACCGTCAACATTACCGGCCTCCCGGCTCTCAGCTTTCCCTGCGGGTTCGACGGCAAGGGCCTGCCGGTCGGCTGCCAGCTGATCGGGGATAAATTCAGCGAACAGCAGCTGTTAAACACCGCTTATGCCTATGAAAAAGCGGTGGGCGGCTTCGACCTCAGCAAGACGCTGGACTGAACCAGAAAGGACGGTACCATATAATGGATACAAAAGGATATGAAGTGATCATCGGCTTGGAGGTCCACTGCGAGCTGAACACCAAAAGTAAAATCTACTGCTCCTGCCGCAGCTCTTTCGGCGCGGAAGTCAACTCCCAGTGCTGCCCGATCTGCATGGGGATGCCGGGCACGCTGCCGACCTTAAACGAAAAGGTTGTTGACTACGCGGTCAAGATGGGCTATGCCCTCGGCTGCACCATTAACCCGGTCAGCAAACAGGACCGCAAGAACTATTTCTACCCCGACCTGCCGAAGGCGTACCAGATTAGCCAGTTTGATATCCCGCTGTGCGAAAACGGCCACCTGGATATCCTGGTGGATGGGGAAGAGAAGCGGATCGGCATCACCCGCATCCACATTGAGGAAGACGCCGGCAAGCTGATTCACGATGAGAGCTTTGCCGGGACGCTGGTCGACTTCAACCGCTGCGGCGTCCCGCTGATTGAGATCGTTTCGGAACCCGACCTCAGAAGCTCGGCCGAAGCCAAAGCTTACCTCGACACCATCCGGGAGACGGTCATCTACCTCGGCATCTCCGACGGCAAGATGCAGGAAGGCTCCATCCGCTGCGACATCAACGTTTCGGTCCACAAACCGGGTGAGCCCTTCGGCACCCGTGTCGAGATGAAGAACGTCAACACCTTCTCCGGCGCCGTCCGGGCGATCGAATATGAGGCGGCCCGTCAGATCGAGGTGCTGGAAAACGGCGGCACCATTTCCCAGGAAACCAGACGCTGGGACGACCTGAAAAACTGCAACTTCCTGCTCCGCTCCAAAGAGGACGCCCAGGACTACCGGTATTTCCCGGAACCCGACCTCGCGACCATCCTGCTGGATGAGGAACATTTAAAGAAACTGAAAGACTCGATCCCCGAGCTGCCGAACAAAAAGACGGTCCGGTTTATGAAAGAGCTCGGCTTGCCGGAGGAAGACGCTAGACAGCTGGTCGAATCGATTGAGAAGGCGGCTTATTTTGAAGAGATTGTCGCGGCAGGTCAGGGCAAAATTGTCCCGAAGGATGCGGCCAACTGGGTGCTGGGCAGTATTTCCCGGGTCATCAACGAAACCGGTAAATCGATTGCCGAAATTGGCATTGCGGCCGCTGATTTGGCGGAACTGATCGGGATGCTGGAAAATAAGGAAATTTC
>DVHA01000061.1 GCA_018712425.1 Candidatus Faecivivens stercoravium
CCGAGCTGGAAGTCCCCTCCGCCGACGGCAAGGTGAAGATCCACGGCTGGGTCCTGAAACCCGCCGGGTACAAAGAAGGGGAAACCTACCCCGCCGTCCTCGACATCCACGGCGGCCCCGAGTGCTTCTACCCCTTCGACTGGTGGTTTGAGTTCTACTACCTGTCGGCCAGGGGGATGGCCGTCGTCTGGTGCGACCCCAGAGGTTCGGTGAGCTACGGGAAAGAGTTTGAGAAAGGCGCCTGGGACGGCAGCGCCTACGACGACCTGATGGCCTTTTTAGACGCCGCCATCGGCCTCGGCTTTATCGACGGAAACCGTCTCGGCGTCACCGGCGGCAGCTACGGCGGCTTCATGACCAACTACATCATCGGCCACACCTCCCGCTTTGCCGCCGCCGTCAGCCAGCGGAACCTCTGCAACCGGGCGACCTCCTACGGCACCGGCGACATGGGCAGCATCTTCGAAGGCCCCTTCAAAGGCTGCTACCGGTCGCTGATGGGCCGGATGCAAGGCCGTTCCAGCACCATCAAGACGATCGACCGGATTTCCACCCCCCTCCTTATCCTTCACGCCACCAACGACTACCGGTGCAGCTTCGAGCAGGGGGAGCAGATGTTCATCGCGATGAAGGACCGCCGGCCGGACATTCCGGTGCGGTTCGCCGCCTTCCCGGGGGAAAACCACGGCCTCACCCGGGAGGGGAACGCCTACGCCCAGACGGGGCATTTAAAAGAGATGGCCGATTGGTTTACAAAATACCTGAAAGCGGAAGAGGAGGCGCAATAAGATGGCATATTCTGTAACCGAAGACTACTACCGGATCCGCTGGGCGGGGAGCGCCGCCCTCCACGGGGACAGCTGCCTCTACACCCGGGCCCGGTTTGAAAAAACGGCGGAAGAGGTGGAAGAGCTGGTGCTCCTTTCCCTGGGAGACGGGTCGGAGACCGTTTTGGGAGAAGGGTTTTCCCCCATTTTCTCGCCGGACGGTGGAAAAGTCCTCTTTTCGCGGAAGGCAGACGGCTTCCCCCAGCTGTTCCTTTTGGATATGGAGACCCGCCAGGCCCGCCAGCTGACCCATATGCGGTTCGGGGCGGAGAGCGCCCGCTTCTCCCCCGACGGGGGGCGGATCTGCTTCACCTCCCGGGTGGAACTGGATTCCGACCCCGCCCTCTGGTCGAAAACCCCCACCGCGGAAGAAAAACAGGCGGAGGCGCTGCGGAAAATCCGGCACCCCTATGTGACTTTTTCCGACTACGGCTATAAAAGCGACGAGGACGGCGGCTTCTCGGTCGGCCGCGCCTGGACCCTCTGGAGCATGGCCCTCGCAGACGGGACCCCAGTCCTCCTTTCGGACGGCGATCGCGACCACGTGATGCCCGCCTTCACCCCCGACGGGAAAAACATCCTCTTTGTTTCGAACCGGAACCGCCCCCGGGAGGAATCGATCGGGATGGACCTCTTTTCGGTCCCGGCGGCGGGCGGCGAGATCAAACAGCTGACCAATGACTGCTGGATCGCCTACTACCCCGCCCCCTTCCAGCCGGTCTGCACGCCGGACGGGGAATGGGCCGTCTTCGGGGCGCTGGAGCCGTCCCTGTCGGGCGGGATGCCCCTCACCCGGCTCTATAAGCTCTCCCTCACTTCCCCCGACGCGAAGCCGGTCCCCCTCTGGCCGGCGGACGCCCCCTGCCACGAGGCGACCTGCTTCCTCTATAACTGCGAAAACCCCGCCGCCGGCGAGCGGCCGACCGCCGCCGTCAGCGCCGACGGGAACTACCTCTATTTCATCTCCGGCTGGCATGGGGCGGCGAACCTCTACCGCGCCTCCCTTGACCACCCGGAAATCCGGCCGGTCAGCGCCGAAATGGCCGCCTACCGGGCGGTCGTCCGGGACGGGGACCGGTACCTCCTCTCCAAAGGGGACTTTACCCACACCCCCGAGCTCTACCTCGCGGACGAGGCGATGATGCGGGGCGAGACCGCCTTCGCCCCCCGGCGGCTCACCAATTCAAACCCCTGGTTTGCCAGGATGCTGTCGGAGCCCCGGGAGCTGTGGATGGACACCCTCGACGGCGAAAGCCGGGTGCAGGGCTTTGTCTTCCCGCCCCAGGGGATGGAGGAAGGGAAAAAATACCCGGCGGTCGTCTACATCCACGGCGGCCCGACCCCGTTCATCGGCGCCGCCCTCACCTACGAGCACCAGTGCATCCTGGGGGCCGGGATGGGGCTGATTGTCATGAACTTCCGGGGCTCTTCCGGCTACGGCGAAGCCCACCAGAGCATGACGCGGGCCTACGACGGCGGCGCGATGACCGATATTTTGCAGTTTACCGATCTCGTCGTCCGGGAATGCCCCTGGATTGACAGGGAGCGGCTCGGCGTCACCGGCGGCAGCTTCGGCGGGTATATGGTAAACTGGATCTGCGGCCACACCAAGCGGTTTAAGGCCGCCGTCACCCAGCGGTCGATTGCGAACGAACTCATCCAGTACGCCTCCTCCGACATGGCCGGCAACTCAAAGGACTACGCCGACTTTTCCGACTTCATGATGGAACAGCTCAAAAAGTCCCCCGTCAGCTACGCCGAAAAGATCGACATCCCCTTCCTCATCCTCCACGGGATGAACGACATGCGCTGCCCGGTTGAACACGCCCACCAGCTCTTCTCCGCCGTCAGGGAAACCCACCCGGACTTGCCGGTCAAGATGATCCTCTTCCCCGGCATGACCCACTCCTTCCCGATGGGCGGCCCCATCGACCTGCGGATTGCCCACTACGACGCGATGATCGGCTGGTTTAAGAAATATCTATAATTTTTTTGGATGATGTTTTGGGTGCTGCGCACCCTTCGCTGGCAGGCGGAGCAGCTGTGGCCAGCTTCGGAAGTACGGAGGGCAGCCGCCTGGGAAAGGGCTCTGCCCTCTCCACTCCCGCGATTTTTTGAAAAAAATCGAGTAAAACTTTTGATTCTTCCCCCGTTTCTTCGTAACTTTGGCGCCAGTGCCGATTCTTAGGCGGCAGAATAAGGTTCAAACAAATTTTCTTCCCTATACTTCTATTATACGTCCAAATTTATGTTCTTGTCAAGCCCAGGAGGTGTTGTCATTGCATTTTTCTGTCCAAATCCGGCCCCAGTGGGACAAATCTTCTGGAACCGTCTCCGCCCTCGACCTGACCCTCAAAACCGACCGTCCGGTCAAAGCAGGCGAGGACCTCGCCGCCCGGATCCTGACCATCGTGAATATCCCCTTCTGCCCGATGGAGCCGGCCTCTTTCTCGGATGAGGCGGGTGAAATCCCCGTAGAAGCCCGCAAAGGCGGGGCGGAGATGAGTTTTATCCACCGGGAATTCTACCGCGCCCTCCGGGACACCGTGGGCGAGACGGTCATCCGCTACCGCATCACCCCCCGGGTGCAGCCGGAAGGCTACCGTTCCAGCCCCTACTTCGACCTGGTGGCCGAAAAAGGCGGCGTCCTCGGCACCGGCACCACCTTCCTCCTCCACCCGCCGGTTTTGTCGGAAGAGGCGGACTTTTCCCTCCGCTGGGACCTTTCCGGCCTGCCGGAAGGGAGCCGCGGGGTCTGGAGCCTGGGAACCGGGGACTGCGAAAAGCGGCTGACGGTCAGCGACATCCTCTTCTCCGCCTATATGGCGGGGCAGGTGAAGGCGATCGAGGAGGGGAAGGCCGGGTTTTACTGGTTCGGTGAAACCCCCTTCCCGGCGGAAGCCTGCGCCGGGGAGATCACCCGCCTGTTTAACTATATGTCGAAGCTTTTCCGGGACAAAGGCGGCGACTACCGGGTCTTCACCCGCCGCAACCACTTCCCCGGGGGCGGCGGCACCGCCCTCACCCGCTCCTACATCTACGCCTACGGCGAAGGGGACGCGGTGACGGTCGAAGAACTGCAATCGCTTTTAGCCCATGAGATGGTGCACAACTGGCCCACCCTGCGGGACGACCCGCCCGGGGCCGGCACCTGGTATGTCGAAGGGAGCGCCGAATATTATTCGACCCTCATCCCGCTGGAAATGGGCATCTGCTCCCCCCGGCGGACGGCGGACATCATCAACGAAAAGGCCGGCAGCTACTACGAAAACCCGATGCAGGGGCTTGATAACCTCGAACTGGGGAAACGCTACTGGACCGACCGCCGCTGCCAGCGGCTCCCCTACGCCCGGGGCATCCTCTACCTCTCAAACCTCGACGCCGAAATCCGGCGGCGGACAGCCGGGCAGAAGACCCTTCTGGACATCGAACTGGCCCTCCTCCAGCTGGAGAGCCCGACGGCCGAGGATTTCCTCCGGATCGGGAGCGAAATCGCCGGGTTCGACCTCCGGCCGGGGTACGAGGATATGTGCGCCGGGAAACTGCCGCCCCCCGACCCCGACGCCTTCGGCGGGAAATTCCGGGTGGTGCCCTGCAAGGTGAAGCTCAATAACGCCCAACACCGGGCCGACCGGGAACTTCTGGACGAAGAATCCGACGGCTACCGGTGGGAAGT
>DVHA01000062.1 GCA_018712425.1 Candidatus Faecivivens stercoravium
GTGGACAACTTCGGAAGTACGGGAAGTGAGCGCCTGGGAAAGGGCTCTGCCCTCTCCACTCCCGCGATTTTTTGAAAAAAATCGAGTAAAACTTTTTATTCGTCGCACGTTTTTCTATGATTTGAACGCCAGCGCCGGATTTTGCGTTTTGATGGGCGCCTATTTTCGGGAAAAAACAGTTTTCCGCGTCTGATGGGACGTTGAATGAAATCGACCGCTTTCCTATGATGAAGAGAGGTTTTTGCTTATGTCTATGCTTGAGCTGCGCGGCGACACCATTGCCGCCGTCGCCACCCCAAACGCCGTCGGCGGCATCAGCGTTGTCCGCATCTCCGGCCCGGACGCGCTCGCCGTTGCCGATCGGATTTTCCGCACCGTCTCCGGCCGTCCCCTTGCCTCCTACAAGGGCTACACCGCCGCCTACGGCCATATCCTCCGGGACGGGGAAACTCTCGACGACGGGATTGCCACCGTCTTTAAGGCCCCCCACAGCTACACTGGTGAGGACGTCGTCGAAATTTCCTGCCACGGCGGCCTGCTGGTCACCCGGGACGTCCTCCGCGCCGCCCTCCGGGAAGGTGCGCGGCTTGCCGGCCCCGGCGAATTTACCCGCCGCGCCTTTTTAAACGGCAAGCTCTCCCTGACCCAGGCGGAAGCGGTCGCCGACCTGATCGGCGCCAGCTCCGAGCAGTCGGTCCGGGCGGCCCGCAGCGCGATGGACGGGGCCCTCTACCGCAAAATCCACGGCATCACCGAAGACCTTCTCGGGGTCAGCGCCCACCTCGCCGCCTATATCGACTACCCCGAAGAGGATGTCGAGGAGGTGACCGGTCCGGAACTCCTGGAAAAATGCCGGGAGAGCCTCTCCGCCCTCCGTTCCCTCCTTCAGAATTTCGACCGCGGGCGGCTGATGCGGGAGGGGGCCGACACCGTCATTGTCGGCAAGCCCAACGTCGGCAAATCCACCCTGATGAACCTCCTCTCCGGCTGCGACCGCAGCATCGTCACCGACATCCCCGGCACCACCCGCGACATCGTCGAGGAGACGGTGAACCTCGGGGACGTCGTCCTCCGGCTGGCCGACACCGCCGGCATCCGGGACACCGAGAACCTCGTGGAACGGATTGGCGTCGATATCGCCCTCGGTCGGCTCCAGAAAGCCGAACTGGCCATCGCCGTCTTCGACCTGTCGGAACCCCTTTCGGCCGAGGACGGGCGGATTTTGCAGGAGCTCTCCGAGCGGGAGATCCCGACGGTCGCGGTGCTGAACAAAAACGACCTCCCGCCGGTCTGGGACCCCTCGGTCATCTCCGCCCGATTCCCCCATACCCTCACCCTGTCGGCCGGCGGCAGCGAAGCCGACCAGGAATCCGCCCTTTCGGCCCTTAACCGCGAGATTGCAAGCCTCCTCTCCCTCTCCGGCTTCGACCCGAACGAGGCGATGCTGGCCAATGAGCGCCAGCGGGCCTGTGCCGCCGAAGCGGCAGAGCTTTTGTCGGACGTCTGCGGGACGATCGAGGCGGGCTACACCCTCGACGCGGTGGATGTCGCCCTCGAGAGCGCCCTCTCCGCCCTCTTCCGCCTGACCGGCGAAAAGGTCAGTGACCGGGTGGTGGACGAGGTCTTTGAGAAGTTCTGCGTTGGAAAATAAGATGAGTAAAATTTAAAACTTATTTTATTTGATTATGGAATGGTCGCTGCGCGACAGGTATATTTTGGGTGCAGCAGCCGTGGCCAGCTTTGGAAGTACGGAAACTGACTGCCTGCCAAGGAGCTCTGCTCCTTGGATTCTCGCCAGCCCTTTAAAAAGGGCTGGACCCTAAACTTCTAATGCCGACGTTCGTTTCCGCGAGACAGAACCCAGCAAACGATGCGCTTCGGCTCCGCTTCCGTCAGGCAGCCATAAGAACGGCGTTTCCGGTTTACCCACCGAACCTTCCGGGCGTCCATCGGCAGAACCGAAGACTGTGAGCTTGACGAACAGTCTCATGCGTTCGGGGCGGGAGACACGGCCGCGTCGGACAAAAAAGTTTCGCCGGCCTTTTCAAAGGTCGAAAAAATAAAAAAAGGATAAGCCGAAAAAATAAAAAGGAGTAGAAATATGCCGTATCCAATGGAAAGTTATGATATAGCGGTGATCGGCGCCGGACATGCCGGGATTGAAGCGGCGGTGGCGGCGGCGAAGCTGGGGGCGAAGGTGGTGCTGTTCACGCTGACGCTGGACGCGGTGGCGAACCTCCCCTGCAACCCGTCGATCGGCGGTACCGCCAAAGGCCATCTGGTGCGGGAGATCGACGCGCTGGGCGGGGTGATGGGGATTGCCGCCGACCGGTGCTTCATCCAGAGCCGGATGCTCAACCGAGGCAAAGGTCCTGCCGTCCACAGCCTGCGGGTGCAGGCCGACCGGTCGAAGTACCACCTCTACATGAAGCACCTGCTGGAATCGACCGAAAACCTCTATCTCCGGCAGGCAGAAGTGACCGAGGTGGTGGTTACGGACGGCCATGTGTCCGCCGTCCGCACCAAACTGGGGGCCGAATACCCGGTAAAAGCGGCGGTCATCGCCACCGGCACCTACCTCGGCGGCGCGATACACGTCGGCGAGGTCTCCTACGCCTCCGGCCCGGACGGGGTCTCGGCGGCGGAGGCGCTGACCGGCAGCCTGGTAAAAGCCGGCCTCCACATCCGCCGGTTCAAGACCGGCACCCCCGCCCGGGTCCACCGCCGCAGCATCGACTTCTCGAAGTTTGAATGCCAGCACGGCGACAGCGAGATCGTCCCCTTCAGCTTCACCACCTCCCCCGACGGCCTCCGCAACCAGGTCGACTGCTACATCGCCTACACCAACGAGCAGACCCACGAGGTCATCCGCCAAAACATCGGCCGCTCCCCCATCTACGGCGGCCGGATCCAGGCGATCGGTCCCCGCTACTGTCCGTCCCTCGAGGACAAGGTGATGCGGTTTCTCGAGAAGACCCGCCACCAGTTTTTCATCGAGCCGATGGGCCTCGACACCGAGGAAATCTATTTGCAGGGCCTCTCCTCCTCCCTGCCGGAGGATGTCCAGCTGGCCTTCCTGCGGACGATCCCCGGTTTTGAGCATATTGAGATTATGCGGAACGCCTACGCCATCGAATACGACTGCGTCGACCCCCTCGACCTCCGGCCGAC
>DVHA01000063.1 GCA_018712425.1 Candidatus Faecivivens stercoravium
CTCTTCGACCGAACCGCAGACGGTCACTTTGACGCCGTACTTCGCTTCCGACTCCGCCTTAAAGGCCTCGGACGCCTCTTTCCGCAGGTCGTAGACCCGCACTTCGCTAAGCCCCGGGCGGACAACCAGCATCGCCGCCAGATGGCTTCTTGCCTGGGCGCCGGCGCCGATCAGGGCGAGGGTCTTCGCGTCCTTCCGGGCCAGCAGGTCGGTCGCGACGCCGGAAGCGGCGCCGGTACGCAGCTCGGTGATGACCGAGCAGTCGGCCATCCCGACAAAGCTGCCGTGCTCCGACTCAAACATCATGACATATCCCATATGGGAGGGGTATTCGGTGCCGATGTTGGCGTGGAAGGCAGTAATAACCTTCGCGCCGAAGTAGCCGTGGTCGCCGAGGTAAGCCGGCATAAAACCGAACGAATTGCCGTGGGGCAGGGCGTTGACGCTCCGCATCGGCTGAGAGGCGGTGCCGTCCTCCAACATCGTAAAGGCCTCCCGCATCAGCTTGACGCAGGTGGGCATGTCCAGTCTTTCTCTTGCTTCTGCCGCTTCGATGATTTTCATAATCCCTTTTCTCCTTTCAGTTGTTCCAAAGGTACCCGCCGGTTAAACACCCGTCCAGCCAGACGGCGGCCGGGGGTTTTGCCAGCTCCATAATCTCCGCCGACGGGTCCCCGTCCCAGAGGGCGAGGTCGGCCCGGAAACCGGGGCGGATCTCCCCGCGGTCGGCAAGACCCGCAATCCTGGCGCTCACTTCGGTCGCCTGGCGGAGGATATCGGCGTCCGCCATTCCGCAGTTCTCCTTCCGGTAGGCAAACTCGGTCCCCTCCCGGTACTGGCGGGAGAAGGGGGCGCAGTCGGTGCCGAACCCGATCGGAAGCCCTTCCCGGTAGGCCTTTTTGAGGCCGGCACAGCAGGCGTCCAGCATCGCCCCCAGCCGCTCATGCCAGAACCCGCTCTCGTCCGGGCCGCTGACAAACATCGCCGCCAGCGTTGGCACCAGGCAGCACCCTTCCGTCCGCTCCAGCAGCGAAAGGGTTTCATCCGAGAGGTAGGTGGCGTGCTCGACCGTCCGGACGCCCGCCTCGATGCAGGCGCGGATGGCGCCGTCGGCGTGGGCGTGGGCGGCGACATAGGTCCCCTTCCGGGCGGCCGTTTCGACCGCCTCCCGCAGCTCATCCGGGGCGATAATCGGCTCCTTCGGCACCCCCTGCGGGTGGAAGGCGGCCCCCGAGGCCATCAGCTTGATAAAATCGGCGTGTTCAGCCAGCTCCCGTCTGGCCGCCGCCCGGAAGGCATAGGGCCCGTCGGCGAAGGCGTACATCTCGTAGATGCTGTCTGCCTGTTCGATCTCGGTGGGGGAAAGGATCAGGCCGCTGGAGAGGATATGGGGCGCACGGACAAGCCCCTGCTCCCCCAAATCGCGGACATAGTTCGCCGCCCGGCCGACGCTGCCGCAGTCGCGGATGGTGGTAAAGCCGTGGTCGAGGTACTGCCCTGCCGGACCGATGGCCGACGCGAGCAGCTTCATCGGGTCTTTGCAGTGGGAAGGGGAAAAACTCTCCCCCAGGCCGGTAAAGTGGGTGTGCAGGTCGATGAGGCCGGGCGTCAGCGTCCGCCCGCCGCAGTCAAAAGCCGGTTCCCCCTCCGGAAAGGCTTCCAGGCGGGGCACCACTTCGGCAATCTTCCCCGCTTCAATCCGGACAGCGGCCTTCCCGGCGCCGTCCCCGCCGAAAGCCGCCGGGAAGTTCAGATGGTAAAGCAGCAATCCCATCCCTCCTTGTCTTTTTTATCCAGCTTTAGTATAGCAAGCTTTTTACAGGCTGTCAATTTATTCCGATAATTCCCCGCCGAATCTTGACAATTTGTCAATTTATAACCGGAAGCGGTTGCGTTCTCCCGCCGGCCGGGCTATAATAAAAGTACAAAACGTGAAGCATAAGCAGCTAAATTTAGAGCAGGAGAGAACATGGAAAAACAGGAAATGCTGGCGCTCCTCACCTCGATGGCCAGGGGGATCGCCAAAACATTCGGGAAAAACTGCGAGACGCTGATCCAGGACCTCGACCGGGCCGACCACCCGATCCTCGCGATCTTCAACGGCCATGTGACCGGCCGGGAGGTCGGTTCGGTCGAAGACGTCTTCGGCAGCACCAGCAAAGGGATCGAGCCCGCCCTTCTGCAGCGGGACCTGGTCAACATGATGGTCGTCCGGGGGGAACAGCGGATCAAGAGCACGACGATGATCGTCCGGGGGGAAGGGTACTGCCTGGGGCTCGGGATCAACCTCGACGTCACGCTGATGGGCGCCTACGCCGAATTCCTCTCGGGCCAGCTGGAGACCGACAGCTACCTCGATTCGACCATCGACTCCGCCAAAGAGGTGCGGCTGGCAGAGATTTTCGACCTCTGCCAGCAGGAGGCCGGCGTCCCGCCGGAGGAGATGAAAAAGGAAGACCGCCTCGTCCTCATCCGGCTGTTAAAAGCCCATCACGCCTTCGATTACCAGAAGGCGGTGCCGTTTATTTCGGAACGGCTGGGGGTCTCGCGGTACACGGTCTATAACTACCTCAAAGAGGTGGAAGAGCCGGTACAGGGAAAGCCGGGCCCGCAGGTCACAGGGTGAGTGCGGCCTTTTCCGACCCCAGCGCCGCCTTATACCCCTTCATATACCGCTCGAAGCCTTCTTCGTCTTTGGGGTCGGGCTGGACGCGGGAAGCGGTTGTCCCGGCGAAGACCCTGTCCCGGAGGAACGCTTCCAGGCTTTCGCCCTCTTCCTTCCAGGCGCGGTAGCCGGCGAGCAGCGCCATCCCCCAGGGCCCGCCCTCCCCGGCGGTCGACATGACCGAAACAGGGGTGTGGAGGGCCGCCGCCAGCATCTTCTGCCCGGCGCCGGTCGCCTTAAAGTAGCCACCGTGGCCGGTGATCGAGTCGATTCTGACCGATTCCCCGGCGAGGATATCCATCCCGATTTTGAGGGTCGCGACCGCCGCGTACAGCTGGGCGCGGGCGAAATTCTCAAAGGTAAACCCGGCGTCCGGCTTCCGGACAAAGAGGGGCCGGCCTTCCGGCAGGCCGGTGACCGGTTCGCCTGAAAAATAATTGACATTTACAACCCCGCCGCAGTC
>DVHA01000064.1 GCA_018712425.1 Candidatus Faecivivens stercoravium
GAGGTCGACTCCCGCCTGAAGGACATCATGGTCACCATCTTCCACAACTCCTACGACGCGGCCAAGAAGTACGGCATGGAGGGCAACCTCGTCGCCGGCGCCAACATCGCGGGCTTTGAGAAGATCGCCGATGCGATGATCGCCCAGGGCGTCTGCTGATAAGCGGTTTGTCGGTAAGAAAAGCGGTACCTTTCCGGGTACCGCTTTTGACTGTCGAAAAACAAGTTTAGCGGAAACGTATGAATCGGCGCTGGCGTTAAAGTAACAAAGAAACGTGCGCAGAATGAAAAGTTTTACTCGATTTTTTTCAAAAAATCGCGGGACTGGAAGGGGCATGAGCCCAGGCGTCCAGATTTCATCTGGACACCTGAAAAACCACTTGCCGGCCATACGGCTTGGCCGGCATTTCCCGCAAGCGGGAAACCGCGCTTTTTCACAGGTTGTACGCTTATTTCCCGTTGCAGTGCATCGTCTGCCTTTCCGGAAGACGCTAACCTCAGAAAATTGTGGTTTCGTGCTTTGCACGAAATGCGGGCCATGCCGTACGGCCCGCAAACAATTTTCTATGGGCTTGCGAAGCAAGACCGGTGTGCAGCAGCACCCAAAAATTACTCAAAAAGACTTTTTCGACAAGCTGCCGCCGGGGGTTTCCCCGGCGTTTTCCTTAAAAAGGAGCGTTTTATGCCCATCTCCCACCTCACAAAACCCGACCCCGGCCGGGAAAACCTCGAAACCGGGTCGCCCCTTTCGCCGGAATCGCCCCTACCCTTCCGGTGCGCCGGCTGCGGCAGCTGCTGCCGGGGGCGGCGGGATTTGCTGCTGTCGGGGTACGACCTCTACCGGCTGGCGGTGCGGCTGGACCTCCCGCCGGAGGTGGTGGCAGAGGGGTTCTGCGACCGGTATACCGGCCCCGACACCGGCTTCCCCGCCCTGCGGCTCCGGCCGCGGAAGGACACCGGCGGCTGCCCGTTCCTTGTAAACGGGCGCTGCGCCGTCCACGACGCCCGGCCGCTCGCCTGCGCCCTCTATCCGCTGGGGCAGACGATCGCGCTGCCGGAGGGGACGGTTTCCTATTTTATGCAAGCGGCCCAGTGCGGCGAAAGAGTGTCCGAGCAGACGCTCGCCCGGTTCCTTACCGATTCCGGCATTACAGAACGGGAACCGATTGACATCCGCTGGGCGGAAGTCTGTACCGAGATGATGGGCTGGCTGGCGAGCCGCGCCCCTTCCCCGCTCCAGCTGAAATTTATCTGCCGGCAGATGGAAAAATCCCTTTATTTTGCGTATGATAGGACTGCGCCCTTCCTGCCGCAGTTTGAAGGGAATGTTAAAGCACTCCGCCGGAAGCTTGCCTCCCTGCAAATTCCCCGAAAGGATGAACCCGATGAAAATTGTAACCCCTGACTACTATCCCCAGTTCCACTGCATCGCCTCCGCCTGCCCCGACACCTGCTGCGCCGGGTGGGAGGTAGTCGTCGACCCCGAGGCGGAAAAGCGCTACCGTTCCTTAGAGGGGGCGCTCGGCGGCCGGCTGCGGGCGTCGATGGGGGAAGACGAAGGGGACTGCATCTTCACCCCCGGGGAGGACGGCCGCTGCCCTTTCCTCAATCAGCAGAACCTCTGCGATATCCAGGCCGCCCTCGGGGAGGAAGGGCTCTGCCGCACCTGCCACCTCTACCCCCGGTTTCTGAACGACTTCGGTGGGACGCGGGAGATGGGCCTCTCCCTCTCCTGCCCCGAGGCCGCCCGGATCATCCTCACCGCCCCGTCCCTCCCCGGCTACCGGACGGAGGACCATCCCGAGTTGCCGCCCGACCTAAACGACCTCGACGCCGGACGGTATTTCGCCGTCAAGGGGGCAAGGGACCGGATCCTGTCGATTCTGTCCGCCGGGGGGATTGACGAGGCGGTTGCCCTCTCCCTTCGGCTCGCCCGGAAGGCGGGGAAGCAGATCCGGAAAGGGCATCCGGAAAAGGCGGAAGGCCTCGCCGCCTCCTTTGACCGGGAATCGGCGCTTGAAAAGGAAAAAGGCCGCGCGGAAGGGACAAGTCCTCTATCGGCTGAAACGGTCATCGGCGAGCTGCTGGGGCTTTTGATCCTGCGGGACAGCTGGCGGGCAAGGCTCGAGAAAGCCGCCCTGCCGGAGGCGAAAATCCCGCCGCTCGACCCGGAATATGAGCGGAAGGTGCTCGTCCAGCTCGCCTTCCGGTATCTCTTAAAGGCCGCTTATGACGGGCGGCTGCATGCACGGATGAAGTTTATCGCTTTTTCGCTTCTGGCGCTGCGGGTGCTGGGCCGGGGGATGGACCATGAGAGCCTTCTGACCCTCACCGTCAACTACTCCCGGGAGGTGGAGCACTGCGAGGAGAATATGGAGGCACTCCTCCGGCGGTTTGACAAGGGCGGGAAGTATGGCGGCAGGGCGTTCGCGGCGCAACTGCTGCAAAAATAAAAGCGCCCCGGGATGGAGCGCTTATTTGCCAAATAGATCGGCGTGGCTGCCGGTGCGGGACGCAACCAGAATCAGCTGGTCTTTCCGGATTTCATAAACCAGCAGCCAGTCCGGCTGGATATGGCATTCCCGGAACCCGATATAATTGCCGGTCAGCGGATGATCCCGAAGGGCGGCGGGCAATATTTCCTCCGCACAGAGCAGTTCCAGCACCGCCTCCAGCCGGGACAAGTCCATCCCCCTCTTTTTGGCCCGCTTATAGTCCTTCCGGAACTGGGTCGTCGTTACAAGGGTCAGCATTCATCCGTATCCTCCGCGTCCAAATCTTCCATCATTTCCCGGACAGAGTTATACCGCTTTGCCGGGATTTTCCCCTCCGCGATTGCCCGGGCTTCCACCATCGCGGCTTCGGTTTCCGCGTTGTAGCGGGGCTGTTTGACGGCAAAGGGAAGGCCGCCCTCTAAAAGGGACTGGTGAAGGAAGATGTTGACCGCGTCGCTGACCGTCAGGCCGAAACTGGAAAAGAGCGCTTCGGCGCTGGACTTAATTTCCGGGTCCACCCGGATGTTGAGATTGGCAGTCTTAGCCATATTACACACCTCCTGTTTTTATTATACCCGATTGTGCGCACAAATGCAACACTTTTTTCATTGATTTCAGTAAAAAATGCCCGGCCTGCTTCTAACAGGACGGGCATTTTGCTTTTCCCGGGTTACACCCGGTTAAACAGTTTCGGCATGAACTTGCAGAGGAGGACGGCTGCGACGGCGGTGAGGATGGTCTCGGGGATCATGTAAGAAGCGTTATAAATAAGG
>DVHA01000065.1 GCA_018712425.1 Candidatus Faecivivens stercoravium
TCCCCCCGGTCTTCCCCTTTCCGGAGCCAGTAGAGGTACTCGATGTTCCCCTCGGGGCCGCGGATGGGCGAAAAACCGGCGCCGCAGAGGGCAAAGCCGTTTTCGAGGGCGTAGCCTTTGACCGCCCGCAGCACCTGCAGGTGGGTCTTCGGGTCCTTGACGACGCCGTTTTTGCCGACCGCCCCCTTCCCCGCTTCAAACTGGGGCTTGACCAGCACGACCGCTTCCCCGCCCTCCGGCAGCAATCTCGCAATCACCGGCAGCACCAGCCGGAGGGAGATAAACGAGACGTCGGCCGAGATAAACCGGGGCTCTTCCGGGAGGCCTTCGACCTCTCGGATATTCGTCTGCTCCATGTTGACGACCCGGGGGTCATGCAGAAGAGACGGGTGGAGCTGGCCGGTGCCGACGTCGATGGCGTAGACCTTCCCGGCACCGTGCTGGAGCATACAGTCGGTAAAGCCGCCGGTCGAGGCGCCGATGTCGGCGCAGGTAAGGCCGGCGAGGGTAATCGGGAACAGTTCCAGCGCCCGCTGGAGCTTCAGCCCGCCCCGGCTGACAAAGGGAAGCCCTTCGCCGGTGAGGGTGACGGCGCTCTCCGGGGTGACGGGGGCGCTGGGCTTGGAGGCAGGGGTTCCGTCTACCGACACCTGCCCCATCTTAATCAGCCGCTGGGCCTGCTCCCGGCTGGGGGCGAGGCCCCGGCGGACCATTTCGGTATCCAATCGGCTGCTCATTCCAGTCCCTCCATCTCCTGCCGGACCCGCTTTTCCATCGCCCCGGTGGAAAGGCCGAAGCGGTCGAGGGCTTCCGGGACGCTGCATTGGGGGATAAAGGCGTCCGGCAGCGTCACCATCCGGTACTCCCCCCGGAACCCCAGGCGGTTTAAGGCGGACAGCAGGTGTTCGGCGATGCTGCCGCTTAAAACCGATTCTTCAAACATGAGTATCCGCTCCCGCCTGGCGAGAACTTTCAGCATCTCATCCGACAGGGGCCAGATTTTATTGAGGTAGACCTGCTCCGGCGGGGTTTCCAGCTTCTGGCAGGCCTGCCAGAGGGCGGAAGCCGTCCGGCCGTAGGCGATCACCGTCAGCCGCCGGTCGCCGTCCACCCAGACGTCGTCCTCCCCGGGTCCGAAGGGGCAGTGGTCCCCTTCCCCGCCGCGGGGGTAGCGGACCGCGACGACCCCTTCCTCTTCGTAGAGGGCCCGGCGGAGGTCCTCCCGCAGGCTGTCAAAACCGGCCGGGGAATAGATGGTGACGCCGGGGATGCAGGTGAGCATCGGGACGTCGAAAACCCCCTGATGGGTGTCGCCGTCGTCCCCGACAATCCCCGCCCGGTCGACGGCGAGGACGATGTGGGTCTTTTCCAGGGCGGCGTCGTGCAGCACCTGGTCGAAAGAACGCTGCAAAAAAGTGGAATAAACCGCAAAGACCGGGATATACCCCTTCGTGGCGAGGCCGGCCGCAAAGGTGACCGCGTGCTCCTCGGCGATGCCGACGTCGAAAAAGCGGCCGGGGCAGCTGCGGCTGAAGCCGTCCAGGCCGGTCCCCAGCTTCATCGCGGCGGTAATCGCGCAGATGCGGGGGTCCCGGATTCCCAGCCGCTCGATCTCCGCCCCAAAGGTGCTGGAAAAGGTCGGGCCGGCGGGGGCGGGGCTGCTGCCGAAGGTGCCGGTGCAGACGTCAAACCGGCTGACGCCGTGGTAGGCGGGCGGGTTGCGCTCGGCAAACTCGTACCCCTTGCCTTTGACCGTCTCCACCTGGACCACCGACGGCTGGCCGAGGTCCCGGGCCTGGGTCAGGGCATCTTCCAGCTCACGGAGGTTGTGGCCGTCGACCGGGCCGATATAGTAAAGGCCCATCTCTTCAAAAAAGGTGTTGTGGTAGAGGATGTATTTTAAAACCGATTTGGAGGAACGGATCGCCCGTTCCAGCGGCAGGCCGACAAGCGGGATATGCTCCAAGAGGTTTTCAATCCGCTCTTTTAAATGCAGGTATCCGGGTTTGGCCCGGATGGTGGAAAGATAACGGGCAAAGGCGCCGACGTTTTTGGATATCGACATATCGTTATGGTTTAAGACGATCACCAGACGGGCGGCGGGGTCGACGTTGTTGATCGCCTCGTAGATCATCCCGCCGGTAAAGGCACCGTCCCCAACGACCGCGACGGCGGTGTGGCCGTTGCCGGAAAGGCGGTTGGCGGCGGCGATGCCGCAGGCGGCGCTGACCGAGGTCGAGGCGTGGCCGGCGACAAAGGCGTCGTGGACGCTTTCGTGGGGCTTGGGGAAACCGGAAAGGCCCCCCGGCTGGCGGAGGGTGTCGAAGCGGTCCTTCCGGCCGGTGAGGATCTTGTGGGTGTAGCTCTGGTGGCCGACGTCCCAGACGATGCTGTCCTCCGGCGAGTGGAACACCCGGTGGAGGGCGACCGTCAGCTCCACCGCCCCCAGGTTGGAGGCGAGGTGGCCGCCGGTGCGGGAGACGTGGTCGATTAAAAAGGACCGGATCTCGTAACAGAGCCGTTCCAGTTCCCAGCCGCTGAGGCCGCGCAGGTCCTCCAGCCCATTCAGTTTATCCAATATCGGATATCCTTCCATACTGCAATACTTCCTTAGAAAATGATCATACCGGGCCCTTCGGAAAGAAGGCGCGCCGTTTTCAATATAAATTATACCGGCATGATACAGCCGATCAAAATGCCGAGCGCCGCGCCGGCTAAAACCTCCAGCGGCGTATGGCCCAAAAATTCCTTGAGCGCCTTCTGGGACGGGGTCAGTTTTTCCGGATCGGAAAAGAGGAGCTGGTTTAGCAGCTTCGCATGTTCCCCCGCCGCCCGGCGGACGCCGGTCGCGTCGTACATGACAATGCAGGCGACGACGAGCGAAAGGGTGAAAAGGGGAGAATCCAGCCCGTAGATCCGGGCAATCCCCGCCGTCAGGCCGCAGACGGTCGACGAATGGGAGGAGGGCATCCCCCCGGCGCCGAACAGCCGCTCAATGCTGAAGCCTTTGCGGCGGATCCCGTCAAAAAGGGCCTTTAAAATCTGCGCCGCGGCCCAGGCGGCTACCGCGATCCAGAGGACCCGGTTGGCCAGGAGATCAGAAAACACGTCCGTATCCCCCTTAATGGTCGCGGGAGAGGAGCGAACGGGTGAGGGCCGAAAGGTCTTCATGCTCCGGGAAAAGGGACAGGGCTTCCAGCGCCTGTTCGGTGTACTGCGCGGCAAAAGCGCGGGCCTTTTCAAGCCCCAGCGCCGTCACATAGGTCGACTTTTCGTTTACCGCATCGCTCCCGACCGGTTTGCCGAGGGTTTCGGCTGTGGCGGTGGCGTCGAGGATGTCGTCGACCACCTGGAA
>DVHA01000066.1 GCA_018712425.1 Candidatus Faecivivens stercoravium
TTCTGCGACAGATAGGAGATGTTCTGCATCATCTGGTAGAGCAGCGCCTGGATCGAGTACCACTGGCTGCCGCCGGTAGAGGTCAGATAGACGATCGAGTTGTTCCAGTCGTTCCAGTAGGCGATGCCGACGAACAGGCCGATGGTGGCGATAATCGGTTTTGCCATCGGGAGCGCGACCGAGAGGAAGGTCCGGAATTCGGAAGCGCCGTCGATCGAGGCGGCTTCCAGGATCTCGGTGGGGACGCCGGTGACGAAGTAGGACTTGGTCAGCAGGACGTTGTAGGCGCTCATCAGGAGGCCCGGGATCAGGATCGCCCAGAAGGTGTTTTTGATGTGGAAGACGTTGGAGTAGTTGATGTAGGTGGGGACCAGGCCGCCGTTAAAGAGCATCGTGAAGAAGACGAGGAAGGTGAGCACCCCTCTGAACGGAAGGCCGCTGCGGGCGAGGGGGTAGGCGAGCATGGTGGTGATGATCAGCGAGCAGACGGTGCCGACGGCGGTCAGCAGGAAGGAGACGCCATAGGCCCGGAGGATCGAGTTGCCGGTCGAAAAGACGTAGGTGTAGGCTTCGGTGCTGAAGACGGTCGGGATAAAGCGGTAGCCGTCGCGGATCAGGGCGTCGTTGTCGGTGAAAGACGACGACAGCAGCAGGATCATCGGGATGATGACCAGCAGCGAGGCAATCATCATGACGATATTGCCGATAATCTGGAATATTTTTTCTTCTCTGGTTCTCATTTATGTTGCCACTCCTTCCCTTAGAACAGCGCGCTTTCAGGGTCCAGCTTGCGGACAAGCAGGTTCGCGCCCAGGACCAGGACAAAGCCGACCAGCGACTGGTAAACGCCGGCAGCCGAGGACATCGAGACGTTGCCGAGCTGTAAGAGGCCGCGGAAGACGTAGGTATCAATCGTCTGGGTGACCGGGTACAGCGAACCGGACTGCATCGGGACCTGGTAGAACAGGCCGAAGTCGGAGTAGAAGATGCGGCCGACGGCCATCAGGGTCAGCATGATGATGGTGGGCTTGAGCATCGGCAGGGTGATCTTGGTGATCTGCTGCCACTTGGAGCAGCCGTCGATGGTGGCTGCCTCGTAGTAAGCGCGGTCAAAGCCGAGGATGGTGGCAAGGTAGACGATGCAGTTGTAGCCGACCGCCTTCCAGGCCGAAACAAAGATCAGGATAAAGGGCCAGTATTTGGTTTCGGTGTACCACATGACCGGTTCCACGCCGAAAACCGGCAGGATCGACTTGTTGACGAAACCGGTGTCGACACAGAGGAAAGCGTAGACCAGGTAGGCGATGATGACGGTCGAGAGCAGATGGGGGAGCAAGATCACGCTCTGGTAGAATTTTTTGAGCCTGCTGGTCAGCTCCGAGAGGATGATTGCGACCGCAATCGAGAGGATGGTGTTGATGACAATGAATGCGACGTTGTAAAGGATGGTGTTCCGGGTGATGACCCAGGCGTCGCTGGTCTGGAAGAGGTACTGGAAGTTGGCCAGGCCGCACCAGGGGCTTCCGTAGATGCCTTGGCGGGCGTTGTAGGTCTTAAATGCGACGACCAGCCCCGGCATCGGCATGTAGTTGTTGATGATGAGGTAGGCGAGCCCCGGGATCATCATCACATACAGGGGGATGTACTTTTTGACCTTTTTAAAGGTCACTTTTTCGTGTGCCATACGGGCACCTCCTTTGAAGATTGGTGGCGTGTATCTTTCTGCCTGCCGGGGAAGCCCCCGGATGATTGACTGTTTTATGCCGGGCGGGGACCCGGACCGCTGCATCACCGCTTTCAAACCGGATGTGAATTTTTCGGAAAGATTTTTTAGTCTCTGACAAGTCATATTATAGCAACAATTCCGAAGAGATTAAATAAAATTTCTGCGATGTTTTTGCACAATTCTGCGGTCTTATCGTTTTGGCGCCTTTTTGAGGGGGTAAAATTGGCATTTTTCTGCGCCTGCCCCTTCCGGGCACCGGGGAAAAGGGGCGGGGAAGCCAAGGTACCTGGCAGTTAAAATGCGTCTCATCCAATTTTGAATCGGTTTTTTTGATAAAATTTGGTGTTTTTTCTTTACAGGCGGAAAAAGGGGTGTTATAATTTATATGAAAATATAGCGACGTCCAGTCCGGCAGGTGAAAATATGAAAAAAAAGCAGCCTTCCCTCGCATTCCGCCTTTATCTGATTATCAGCCTGATAGCGGTCGGGATCCTTACCATATTTATGATAACCTACCTGTATGCTGTCTCGGCCCTCCGGACCCAGGTGTTCAGGACCAACCAGGCGACCCTGTCCATGTATTCCGACCTGGTGGGTACCAGCTTTTATAATGCCGAACGGTTCCTGTCCGGCTTTGCCTATAATGACCCTGATGTCGCTTCGCTGCAAAGCGATGATACCCTCGCCCGTTACCTCGCCCTTTCGCGGGAGCAGCAGAAGCTGGAAGAATCGCTCCCTTCCCATTCCGGGATCGACGGCTTTTTCTTTTTTGCCCCGCGGCACGGGGTGTTCTGCTCCTCTTCCCAGTCCTGGGTGGACAGCACCGAACACAAAGCCCTTCAGGCGCAGCTGCAGCTGGACCTCCAGGACGGGGAGCTTGCCCCCGACGGGAGCGGGAAATGGGAGAGCTACCAGGCGGGCGGGGAGTATTACCTGGTGCGGATTATCCTCCACTCAGGGGTATACGTCGGCTGCTGGGTGAATGTGGAGACGCTCCTGATGCCTTTGCAGGAGACCCCTCTGGGGCAGGACGGCGGCGTTTACCTCTTTGAGCCGGACGGGACGCTGCTGGCGGACGGGACCGGGATCGAAGGGATTGACGGCTATATCCCGTCGGCTTCGTCCGAGCAGTACGACCTGGTCGGGGAAAACGGCGATTACCTCGCGGTCTCCTGGGAGAACGGCGAAGGGTACTATTTTTCCGCCTTTATTTCCGATGCCAGCATCCGCAGCGGCATGAGCGGCATCTACCGGATGATTATCCTGACGGTTATCCTCCTGGCGGCCCTGTTCCTGCTGTTATATACGGCGATGCGGCGGATGTTCATCGGCCCTATGGGGAAACTGGTTTCGGCGATCAAGCGACTGCGGGACGGGGAACTGGGTGTCACCGTCCAGGAGGCGGGCAATGTGCGGGAATTTTCCGAGGTCAACGCCTCATTTAACGACATGTCTTCCCGCATCCAGCAGCTGACCATCAGCGTCTATGAACAGAAGCTGAAGAGACAGCAGATTTACCTGGAATACCTGAAACAGCAGATCACCCCCCACTTTTATATCAACTGCCTCAACACCATCTATTCGATGGCGGGGCTGGGGAAAAACGACCTGGTCCGGCAGCTGTCGAAGGAACTGAGCCAGCACCTGCGGTATACGATGAATTCCCAGGATACCGTCCGGCTGGGCAAGGAGCTGGACCATGTCCGCAACTATATCGCGATGACCGCCCTGCGTTATCCCGACACCCTCCAGTGCAGCATTGAGGCCGCGCCCGGTTCGGAAAAGGCGCTGGTGCCGCCGCTGGTGCTCCAGAGCTTTGTTGAAAATACCGTCAAGTATGAAGTGGTGATGGGGGAGCCGATGGAAATCAATATCCGGGTGGAGAAATACCGGCGGGGCGGCGCCGAACGGATCCATATCTGTATCTGGGACACCGGCGGCGGATATGGGGCGGAAGCCCTGGCACGGATCCAGCGGGAAGCTTCCGGCCCGTCGGATGACGCTTCCCTTGGTGATGGCACTAAAGTCGGGATATCCAACACCATCCAGCGGCTGCGGATCCTCTTCGGCGAGGACATGCGGATCCGTTATTCCAACCGCCCGGGTGCCGGCGCGCAGTGCGATATCTTTATCCCCTATAAAACCGAGGAGGATTTGTTATGAGAGTCCTGATTGTAGATGATGAAGTTTACGCCGTCGAGGCGATCCGGGAGATGGTCGACTGGGAAGCACTGGGCATCGGGGAGGTCATCTCTGCCTACAGCATGAAACAGGCCCAGAAAATCCTCACCGAAAAGCCCTGTGATATCCTGATCTGCGATATTGAGATGCCAAGGGGTTCAGGGCTGGAGCTGCTCTCCTGGATGCGGGAGGAGGGGATGGACACCGTCGCCCTTTTCCTCACCAGCCACGCGAATTTTAACTACGCCAACCGGGCAATCAAGCTGGATACCTTCGATTATATCTTAAAGCCCGCCGACCCTGCGGAAATCCAAAAGGTCCTCTCCCGGGCGGTGGAAAAGGTGGAGGAAAACAGGGTCCAGAAGCGCCGGCTGGAACAGGCGGGCTACTGGGACGATTCGGCGGTCCAGCGGATGGAGGAATTTATCCTGCGGGTGGCAGACGGCCGGATCCCGGCCGACCGGGAGGAAATTTTCCGGCAGGCAGGGCTCTCCCACCTGTCGGAAATCAGCCTGGACGGGGAATTTTACCCGCTCCTCATCCAGCTGCGGGCCGAAACGGAGGATGAAAAGGAATGGGGGAAGGGGCTGGTTGAATACGGCCTGAAAAATATCCTTTCGGAAGTGCTTTCCAACCTTCAGAAAAACGGTGTGGAGCCGTTGATCCCGCAGCTTGCGCCCCGTTATTACGCCACTTTTGTCCCGCAGGACGGGATGGATTGGGAAGCGTTTATTGCCCTCTGCCAGCAGGCGCTCTCGGCCTGCCTGTCGGCGATGCCCTGCGCCGTTACCTTTTATCCCGGACGCCTGTCCGCGGTCGAAGGGTTTGCCGCCGAAACCGAATCCCTTTTAAAGCTGGCATCGGACAATATCCTCTATGACAATACCCTGTATGCACCAGCCTCAATCGAAAAAATCACAGAGGAAGAGGGGACCTGGCAGAAGGTGCTGGATGAAGGGGCAGACCCGGACGAACTGGGGACGCTGCTTGACCGGGCCGCCCGGGGCGGGCTGCTGACCCGAACCTATCTGCGGCGGATGTTTGTCAGGACCCAGGATTATATCGACCGGCACAGCATCGAGACCCCACCTGGGGGTGCTGTTTCGGATATCGAGCAGTTACAGGCGACCGCTTCCCTGGATGGGATGAAGGACTGGCTGGCCCGTTCGCTCTCCCGGGTCCCCGAGCGGGAACTGGATGAGCGGCAGGATACCCGGGATGTCGTTGAAATCCTCCGGCGGTATATCCGCGGCCATTTAAATGAAGAGCTTGGCCGGAATGAGCTGGCGCAGCTGGTCTATCTGAACCCCGATTACCTTTCCCATATTTTCCGGGAGCGGGTTGGGGTGCCGCTGGTCGATTTCATCACCGCCGAGCGGATGAAAAAGGCGCGGGAACTGCTCCTTTCGACCGACCTGCCGATCCGGGATGTGGCGCTGGCGGTCGGCTATGCCAACATTTCCTATTTTTCCCGCCAGTTCAAACGGGCCCAGGGACAGACGCCGCTGGAATTCCGGAAATCGGCTGGAAAAATTGTCTAAAAAGCGCGTATAAAATTTTGCGTAAAAATTTATATAAACCCTTGAAATGTGGCGGACGATCGCCTATAATAAGGGTAAGGAGGGCTAACCTTTGAAAGCGAGTATTAAACAGATCAGCGAAATGACCGGTTTTTCCCCGGCGACCGTTTCCAACGCCCTGAACAATAAAAAAGGCGTTAACCGCGAAACACAGGAAAAGATCCTTCAGGCCGCGCGGGAATGCGGTTATCTTTCCGAAGGCGGCCCCATCCATTCCATCCGGTTTGTCATCTATAAGGATTCCGGGCGGATTGTCACCGATACCCCCTTCTTCTCCGCCCTGATCGAAGGGGTTGAGATGGAGAGCCGGCGGGGGGATTTTGAGACGGTAATCTGCAATTTAAACCGCAGCGCCCCCGATTATGAGGAGCGGTTAAACCAGATCCTCACCGACCCCACCAGCGGCATCCTCCTGCTGGCGACCGAGCTGGATGAAAAGGAAGCCGCCCGGTTTAAAGATGCGCTGGCGCCTGTGGTGGTGCTGGACAACTGGTTTGAGGAGACTTCCTTTAATTCGGTCCTCATCAGCAATACCGATTCTTCCTGCGCCGCCGCCGAATACCTGATCCGCCGGGGCCACCGGGAGATCGGCTACCTCCAGAGCGAGATCCCGATCAAAAACTTCTTCTACCGGATTGAGGGATATGAGCGGGCGCTGAAAGCCCACGGCCTTGAGCCGCCGGAGGGCGGGGTCTTAAAGCTGCCGCCGTCGATGGACGGGGCGCGGGAACAGATGAACAGGCTCCTGCGGGAAGGGGTAAAACTGCCTCCCGCCTTCCTCGCCGACAACGATATCATCGCCCTCGGCGCGATGAAGGCAATGCAGGACAACGGCATCCGGGTCCCGGACGACGTTTCGATCATCGGCTTCGACGACCTGCCCTTTTGCAGCATCACCACTCCCGGGCTCACCACCATCCGGGTTTTCAAGCAGGAGATGGGCCGGACGGCCGTCCGGCGGCTGTTGGAACTGGTCCGGTACGGCGACCAGTATGTCACCAAATCCCAGATCTGCACCGCGTTTGTTGAACGGGGGAGCGTGCGGGACTGCACGCCGCCCGTTGTGGATAGCGAGCCGGAACAACCGGCTAAGCATGCCTGAATGACAGAAAGGAAGGGTATATTTATGACTCCCGCCAAAATCAAACTGGGCTTTGCCCCCACCCGCCGCAGCATCTTCTCTGCGCCTGCGGCCATCGAATACCGCAACCTGACGGCTGACCGCCTGCGGGAACTGGGCGTCGACTTTGTCGACATCACCGACATCAACAAGGAGGGGCTCCTCTACGACGACAACGACCTCCCGAAGATCATCGAGAAGTTCAAAGCCGAAAAGGTCGACGGCCTCTTCTTCCCCCACGGCAACTTCGGCACCGAGTATGAGGTCGCCCGCCTTGCCCGGGAGATGGGCCTGCCGGTCCTCCTGTGGGGGCCGCGGGACGAATGCCCCGATGAAAACGGCGTCCGGCTGCGGGACTCCCAGTGCGGCCTCTTCGCCACCGGCAAGGTCCTCCGCCGGTTTAAGGTCCCGTTCACCTACATGACCAACTGCAACCTCGAGGATCCCGAGTTTGAGCGGGGGGTGAGGGACTTCCTCGCCGTCTGCAACATCGTGAAGAAATTCAGACACCTCCGCATTTTGCAGATTTCCACCCGCCCCTTCGACTTCTGGAGCACGATGTGCAACGAAGGCGAGCTGCTGGAGAAGTTCAACATCCAGCTGGCTCCCATCCCGATGACCGAACTGGTCCAGGCGGTGAACAAGGCGAAGGAAGAAAAGACCCTCGTCGACGCCTGCGTCGCCTACATCCGGATGAAGATGGAGGTCAAGGTCACCGAGGAAGAGCTCTATAACGTCGCCGCGATGAAAGTCGCGATGGAGACCCTCGCCGCCAAATACGGCTGCTCCGCCGTCGCCATCCAGTGCTGGAACGCCCTCCAGGACGAACTGGGGATCATGCCCTGCTGCGCCAACTCCCTCCTGACCGACGAAGGGCTGCCGGTCGTATGTGAGACCGACATCCACGGCGCGATCACCTCGATCCTCGTCCAGGCCGCCGCGATGGACGAAAAGCCCATCTTCTTCGCCGACTGGACCGTCCGCCATCCCACCAACGACAACGCGGAACTTTTACAGCACTGCGGCCCCTGGCCGATTTCGCTGGCGAAGGAAAAACCCGAGCTGACCTACCCGCTGGCTTTTGACCACCCCGGCGCCGTCGCCGCTGAATGCAAGCACGGCGAAGTCACCCTCTGCCGGTTCGACGGGGACAACGGGGAATACTCCCTCCTCCTCGGCACCGCTAAAGGCATCGACGGCCCCTACACCAAGGGCACCTACCTCTGGGTCGAGGTCAAGAACTGGAAGAAGCTGGAAGCGAAGATCGTCGAAGGCCCCTATATCCACCACTGCGCCGGCGTCCACGGCGACGTTGTCGCCCGGCTGTACGAGGCCTGCAAATACATCGGCGTCAAACCCGACCTCTACGACGACAACGACGAAGAGATCAAGGCTTACCTGCGGGGCGAATAACTCCCGGACGAAAGGAAATGCGATATGAATCTGAAAGCCAATTCCTACCGGCTGCGCCAGGATATCCTGGACATCATCTACCGGGCGAAAACCGGCCACATCGGCGGCGACTTTTCGGTCACCGACGTCTTAAACGTCCTCTATAACAAAGTGATGGACATCACCCCCGAGAACTTCGGCAGCGTCGACCGCGACCACTTCGTCCTTTCCAAGGGCCATTCGGTCGAGGCGCTCTACGCCGTCCTCTGCCAGAAGGGCTTCTTCCCCCGGGAGGACCTGCTGACCGTCTCCCAGTACGGCTCCAAGTACATCGGCCACCCGAACAACAAGGTAAACGGCATCGAGATGAACTCCGGTTCCCTCGGCCACGGCCTGTCGGTCGCGGTCGGCATGGCGATTGCCGGCAAGATGGACAAGAAAGACTACCGGGTCTATGTCGTCATGGGCGACGGTGAGCTGGCGGAAGGGAGCGTCTGGGAAGGGGCGATGGCCGGCGGCCACTACAAGCTGGACAACCTCTGCGCCGTCATCGACCGCAACCACCTCCAGATCTCCGGCACCACCGAATACGTTATGAACCAGGAGAGCCAGGAAGAGCGCTGGGCTACTTTCGGCTGGCATGTGATCTCGGTCGACGGCAACGACGTCGACGCCCTCGAGAAGGCCTTTGAAGAGGCGAAGACCGTTAAAGGCAAGCCGACGATGATCGTCGCCAACACGGTTAAGGGCTGCGGCGTCTCCTTCATGGAGAACCAGGCGGGCTGGCACCACCGGGTCCCGACCGCCGAAGAGTACGAAAAGG
>DVHA01000067.1 GCA_018712425.1 Candidatus Faecivivens stercoravium
ACCCCGCAACCGGAAGGTTACGGGGTTTCTGACTGTCGAAAAACAAGTCTTGCGGAAACATAAGAATCGGCGCTGGCGTTTCAGTTACCAAGTAACTTGCGAAAAATCAAAAGTTTTACTCGATTTTTTTCAAAAAATCGCGAGAATCCAAGGAGCAGAGCTCCTTGGCAGGCAGCTACATGCCGTACTTCCGAAGTTGACCACAGCTGTGCCACGGATAACGAAGCGTGCGCAGCACCCAAAAAATACTCAAAAAAGACTTTTTCGACAAGATGAAACCCCGCAACCGGAAGGTTACGGGGTTTTTTGATGGTGCCGCCAACCGGGATCGAACCGGTACAGTGTTGCCACCGAGGGATTTTAAGTCCCTTGCGTCTGCCAGTTCCGCCATGGCGGCCTCTCACATCTTTTATATTATATCAGCGGTTTTCCAATTTGTCAAGGCTTTGAAATGAAAAACATAAGGCCCCCTTCCCCAGCGCCCGGCGGCTCACAGCCGCAGCCCCTTGATATCCTTAATCCGGGAAAAGATAATGTTGCAGCTGCAGGAGATGACCCCGGGGAGCTTGTCAATCGTCCCGCAGACCAGCCGTTCCATCTCCTCCCCCGACGCGGCAACCGCGTGGACATGGAGCTTGCTCCGGCCGGTGACCCGGTAGATCTGGGTGACGGTGTCGTTCTGCCGCAGGATCTCCGCCACTTCCGAAAGGCTTTCGGGCGCCGTCTCGATCTCAAAGTAGCAGGAAACCGCCCCGCCCAGCTTCTGGGGGTTGATGATGGTGGTATACTCCTCGATAATCCCCTTTTTCTCCAGCGCCTGCACCCGCATCTTGACGGCGACCCGGGAAATCCCCACCTGCTGCCCGATATCCGAATAGGACATCCGGGCGTTCTGAATCAGCAGACCGACAATCTTCCGGTCCAGCTCGTCCAACCCGTCTAAAAACATCCGCTCCGCCTCCTGTTTGCTTTTTATGACCATTATACAGCCCCTCTCCCCTCCCGTCAAGAAAAAAGCCGGATTCTCTTGACAGAAGCAAATCCGGCCGGTATAATAAATTACGGATGTTAATCTGTAAATTTCAAAACGAAAGCAGCGGTGGTATTTGATGCAAAGCGAACTGACAAAAGGCCCGGTCATGCGGACAATGATCGGTTTTGCCATCCCGATGATCCTGGGGGACCTTTTACAGCAGTGTTACAACATCGCCGACACCCTGATTGTCGGGCAGTTCCTCGGCGCCGGTGCGCTGGCGGCGGTCGGGTCGGCTTTTTCGCTGATGACCTTCCTCACCTCGATTATCCTGGGGCTGGCGATGGGGAGCGGCACCGTCTTTTCCATCCGGTTCGGCCAGAAGGACATGGCCGGCCTGAAGGAAGGGATCCTCGCCTCCTTTGTCCTGCTGGGGGCGGTGACGGTGGTGCTGAACATCCTTGTCTTCGCCGGGACCGACTGGATCATCCGAGCCTTGCAGACGCCGGAGGAGCTGGTGGGGATGATGCATGACTACCTCATCATCATCTTCGCGGGGCTGATCGCCACCTTCCTTTATAATTTTTTTGCCTTCCTCCTCCGTTCCCTCGGCAACTCGGTGACGCCGCTTCTGTTCCTCGCCGTATCGGCCGTCCTCAATATCGTCCTCGACCTGTGGTTTGTGGCGGGGCTGGGCTTCGGGGTCGCCGGGGCGGCGGCGGCGACGGTCATCGCCCAGTATGTCTCCGGCATCGGCATCGCGGTCTATACCTTTTTCAAAGCGCCCGGGCTGGTCCGGCCGGAGAAAGGGATCCGCCTCCGCTGGGAGCGGATGAAAGAAATTGCCAATTTTTCGGCGCTGACCTGCCTCCAGCAGTCGATTATGAACCTCGGCATCCTGGCGGTCCAGGGCCTGGTCAACAGCTTCGGCACCACCGTCATGGCGGCTTTCGCGGCGGCGGTCAAGATCGACGCCTTCGCCTACCTGCCGGTGCAGGACTTCGGCAACGCCTTTTCCATCTTCATCGCCCAGAACTTCGGCGCGGGGGAAAAGGGACGGATCAAAAAGGGCATCCGGGTAGCAGCGGCGGCCTCGGTGGGGTTCGGCCTGTTTATCTCGCTGCTGGTCTTTATCTTTGCCGAACCACTGATGGGGCTGTTCATCGACCTGTCCGAGACGGCGGTCATTGCGGAGGGGGTCCGCTACCTGCGGATTGAAGGGGCGTTTTACTGCTTGATCGGCGTCCTGTTCCTGCTCTACGGCCTTTACCGCGCCCTCGGCCGTCCGGGGATGTCGGTCGTACTGACGGTTGTCTCCCTCGGGACCCGGGTCGGGCTCGCCTACGCGCTGGCGGCGGTCCCCGCTTTCGGGGTCATCGGCATCTGGTGGTCGGTGCCGATCGGCTGGCTGCTGGCGGATGCCCTCGGGGTCGGGTATTACCTCATCCGGCAGAAAAAACTCATTTGATAAAAGCCCTCCGGCAGTTCGCTGCCGGAGGGCTCAGCTTGTCGAAAAAGTCTTTTTGGATTATTTTTTGGGTGCTGCGCACACTTCGTTATCAGTGGCAAAGCTGTGGTCAACTTCGGAAGTACGGTAACTGAGCACCTGGGAAAGGGCTCTGCCCTCTCCACTCCCGCAAGCCCTTTAAAAAGGGCTTGATCCTAAACTTTTAATCTTCGCACGTTTCTTGGTAACAGAAACACCAGCGCCGATTTTTACGTTTCCGCCAAACTCGTTTTTCCACAGTCTCAGCCCTCCGGCAGTTCAGCTGCTGGAGGGCTTTCTCAATTATGGGGAAAACTTCATATACCAAAAAATCGCCGTTTCATCCGACCAGGGCTTTTCAAAATTTTTATAGAGCATCGTATTCACGGCGCCGACCGAAAACCCGCACTTTGCGTAGAATCGGCAGGCCAGCAGGTTGTTGTCCTGTGTCTCCAGCGCCAGACCGCAGAGTCCCTTTTCTTTCGCCCATTGGACGGCCTTCTGGATCAGGGCCGTCCCGATGCCGTTCCCCCGGTAGCTGGCGGATACGCAGATGTCTTCGATAAAAGCGTACCGGTTCCAGTCTTTCCGCAATACAATCTGGCCGGCGCATTTCCCATCGGCATAGGCCAGGAAAATTGCCTTGTCCGGGTTATCCAGATACGCCGCATAATTGCAGTCGTCGTTCGGGTATCTTTTTAAAGCGGTGCGGTCATAGAGTTCCTCTGTCCACGACCATTTTCCGTCGGTAAACGACGGCTTCAGCCTGCCAATGATGGCAAAGGGCTCGTTGGGGGTATTGATATCGGCCAAATTGCCGCGGTTTAACCGCACAATCTCCATCCGGCGCACCTCCTTCAGCGGCTTTCGGACGGGCTAATCATTCGCCAGCACTTCCAGCGCCGCCGTCAGCCCCCGCACGATCTCCTCCAGCGGGAGCGCAAACCATTCGGGGTGGCCCGCCTGCTGCTCGGGGATGCAGGGGACATGGATAAACCCGCTCCGCATCCCGGGATAGCGGGTGTGGCAGGCGTGGAGGATGTGGTACATCAGGTGGTTGCAGACATAGGTCCCGGCGGTGTTGGATACCTTCCCTGGGAGCCCCGCCGCCTGGATGGCCGCCGCCATCTCCTTCACCGGCAGGAGCGAAAAGTAACCGTCCGGCCCGCCTTCCACCACCGGCCCGCCGGCAGGCTGGAACCCGGCGTTGTCAGGGATCGACGCTTCCTCACAGTTGATCGCGATCCGCTCGGGGGTAATTGCCGTCCGGCCGGCCGCCTGCCCCACCGAAACGACAAAATCCGGCCGCAGCCGCTCCACTTCCCGCAAAACCGCCTCAGGCGCCCGGCCAAACATGGTCGGGACCTGGAGTTTTACAATTTCTGCCCCGCCGGTTTCCGCCGGCAGGCGGCTTACCGCTTCCCAGGCGGGGTTGACCGTCTCGCCGCCAAAGGGGTCAAACCCCGTTACCAGTATCTTCATCACAGCCATCCTCCTTCCGCGGGCTGTCCCGCGGTTTTTCTTTTATTTTACCACAAGCCTGCCCCTACTGACAAGCCGTTCTCCCGCTTCCGCACGGGATCATGATCTATAAAGTTCTGATTTTGCTACCGGGGTGTCAAAAAGCGATGCTTTTATCAAAATCCGAACAGGCAAAAAGTGATAACGTCAAATCCGATTCTGATACTTGTTATTTTTTGTTCATTATGCT
>DVHA01000068.1 GCA_018712425.1 Candidatus Faecivivens stercoravium
CTCCGGATCCAGGACTGACACCACTTCTTTTAAATGGCCGGCGTTTTCCGCCTCGACCGAGAAGACCATCCCCTGGACCAGCCGGTTGCCCCGGCCAAAGGGGACCAGCACCCGCACCCCGCGGCGGACAGCCGGTAAAAACTTGTCCGGGACCGCGTAGGAGAACAGCTTGTCGAATGTAAAGGCGGTTTTTTCGACCGCGATTTTGGCCACAGCCGCCACAAGGCTGCCCCCTTCCCGCTTTTTTCTGGTTATTCGAGGACGGTGTCGTCAAGGTCGGTCGAGTCGGCCGAAGTGATCGCCCGGTCGTGGATGACGCCGATGTCCTCGCTTTCAACCATCTTATAACGGCCCTTGGAGAAATCCTCGACCGCCATTTTGACCGGCTTTTCCGAGAGGATCTCATGGTTCTCGTCGGCCTGCTGGGCAATATCCCGGGCCCGCTTGGCAATCGCGACGACGAGGGAGTAGTAGCTCTGGCCGGGTTTTAACAGTTCTGGGGCGGAAGGTCTGTGCATCATAGTAAAAACTCCTTTTTAACGGCCGCTTTCAGGGCGGCGGATTTTTCTTTCAGTTCGCTTAAATGGGCCTCTTCTTCCGCCGTCAGGCTTTTACCGGAGGCGGCAAGCTGGGCGGTGGCGACAATATCGGCAAAATCGGCGACGGCTTTATCCAGGTCATCGTTGATGACGACATAATCATACTGGCCGATCCGCTCGATTTCGGTCAGGGCCTGGGTGAGCCGCTTGTTGACCGTCTCCTCGTCCTCGGTGCCGCGGCGGGTCAGCCGGTGGCGGAGGACCTCCATCGAAGGCGGCACGACAAAGCAGAGCACCGCTTCGGGACAGGCTTTCTTGACGTTGGCAGCGCCGACCGTCTCGATATCCAGCATGACGTTTACGCCCTTCTCCGTCTGTTCCTCCACCTTGTCGCGGGGGGTGCCGTACATATTCCCGCAGTATTCGGCGTATTCCAGCATCCCGCCGGAGGCAATTTTCTCTTCAAAGGCTTCCCGGGTGATAAAATGGTAATGTACCCCGTCGATTTCCCCGGGGCGGGGGGAACGGGTGGTGTTGGATACCGAAAAATAGACCGGATGGTCCTTTTTGTAGGCGTCTAAAATGGTCCCCTTCCCACTGCCGGACGGGCCGGACAGCACCAGCAGGATTCCTTTACTCATCGTCGTCTTCCTCCTCCATGTCATCGCTTTGCACAAACCGATTGGCCACTGTCTCCGGCTGGATGGCCGAGAGGATCACATGCCCGCTGTCCATGACGATGACGGCGCGGGTGCGGCGGCCGTAGGTGGCGTCGATCAGGACGCCGTTGTCGCGGGCGTCCTGGATGATGCGCTTAATCGGGGCGGATTCCGGGCTGACAATCGTGATGATGCGGCTGGCGGAGACCATGTTGCCAAAGCCGATGTTGATCAGTTTCATCTCTAGCTTTCCTTTCCTTATCGGTCACTCGAGGTTTTGGATCTGCTCGCGGATCTTTTCGATTTCGGATTTGATGTCGATGACCCGGCGGGAGATGGATACATCCTGGCATTTGGAACCGATGGTGTTGGCCTCGCGGTTTAATTCCTGCACCAGGAAATCCAGCTTGCGGCCGACCGGCTCGTCGCTTTCCAGAAGGTCGTTAAACTGTGCCAGATGGCTCCTGAGCCGGACGGTTTCCTCATCGATCGCGACCTTATCGGCGAAGATGGCCGCTTCGGTGATCAGCCGGCTTTCGTCGATATTCTGGTCGGCTAAAACTTCGGCAATCTTCTGGTAGAGGCGGCTGTAATACTCGTCCTTCAGTTTCGGCGCCCGCTCCTCAATCTCTTGGAGGGAACCGGCAATGGTTCTCAGCCGGTTTTGCAGGTCGATTTTCAGCTGTGCCCCTTCGGTCTCCCGCATCTTCACAAAGGCCTCTACCGCCTCCCGTGCGACCGGTTCGACCATCGCCCACATCTCGTCGGGGTCGATTTCGGTCTTATGGACGGTAAAGATATCAGGGAAGGAGATGAGGTCGGAGAGCCGCAGGTCATCCATCAGGTCCAGTTCGGCCGCCGCCTCCCGCAGGGCGGTGAGGTATCCGCGGGTGGTCTCCAGATTCAGGGTAATCTCGCTCTCCCCGCCGTCCAGCAGCTGGATGGAAACCGATGCTTCGACCTTTCCCCGGCTGCAGGCATCCTTTAAGGTGTGCTTGAGCCTGTCTTCCAAAAAGAGGTATGCCTTTGGCAGGCGGGAGGTAAATTCAAAATAGCGGTGGTTGACGGACTTCACTTCGACGGTGATGTCGTAGCGGCCGTTTACCGCATGGCCTCTCCCGTAGCCGGTCATGCTTCTAAGCATACTATCAGCCTTTCTCAATTTATTTCGGGTCTGACCCGCAGGTCTGCGGGCTTATCCTCTCTATTGTAGCAGATTTTCACCCGTCTGGGCGGTTTTGTTTACGATTCTTTCACGACATTCACAGTTTTTTTACATATGTCCCTGCCGTCATTTTTGGAAGACATGGAAAATGAAGCAAGGGTATAAACGCCCTTGCTTCAGCTTGTCGAAAAAATCTTTTTTGAGCATTTTTTGGGTGCTGCGCACGCTTCGTTATCAGTGGCAAAGCTATGGTCAACTTCGGAAGTACGGTAGCTGAGCACCTGGGAAGGGGCTCTGCCCCTTCCATTCCCGCGATTTTTTGAAAAAAATCGAGTAAAACTTTTAATTCTTCGCACGATTCTTTATCACTTTAACGCCAGCGCCGATTCTTACGTTTCCGCCAAATTTGTTTTTCGACAGTCTAAAGCAAGGGTTTAAACGCCTTTGCTTCATTTTCAGGTGACTCACGATTCTTTTTTGGAGGAAGAATCCAGCTTTTTCCGGATTTCGTCCAGCAGCCTGCGGTTTTCCTCATCCCCCAGATTCGGGAATGCCCGCATCAAGCGCTTATAGACCCAGCGGCTGACACTGCCTTTATCCAGCTGCCGCATCCGATCCCCGAGGGCGTCCAGTTTTTTGCGGGTTTCCTCGAGGGTTTTGCGGTATTCCCCGGTGTTTTCTGCCAGCCTGCGGTTCAGCTGGTCCTTATACTCGTTGTAGTCTGCCTCCATAATCTCCATCCGGGCGGTAAACAGCTCCCGCCAGGCTTCCGCCCGGCCATCGATGTCTTCTTTAAGCGCGTCCGTCCGCTCGGCAAAGGCGAGCCTGAGCTTTTCCCTTCCCTCTTCGGTTTTCAGCCGGAGTTCCGCCATCCGCGCCGTCAGGTCGTCCAGCTTGCCTTTCATAATCAACAGCCCGCGGACGGTGACGATGGTGTCGGCGGCGATGATCAGCAGAAGGAGCACCGCCAGCAGAACCCGCCCCAATTCCGGGATTCGTCCGGTCATCCGGACGACCGCCGGGTGGATGTACATGACGACGACCACCGATAAAAGCCCGAACTCGCAGGAATTGAGCAGGCAGACCCGGCCGTTTAAGTTAAACCGCATATGGGAGTAGTCCCACCAGTGCATATGGAACAGCTTTTCGAGGATGACGCTGGTGATGTATTCCAGCACGCTCGTCATCACCATCCCCGAGAGGAAGAGGGCAGGAAAGCTGTGCCGGACGTCCCGCAGCAGAAAAAGGACCAGGAGCGCCCCAAACCCGTATACCGGGCAGAAGGGGCCGTTTAGGAACCCCCGGTTGACCCATTTCCGCTGGATCACCGAGCAGTAGACCGACTCGCAGCACCACCCAAGGAAACTGTAAAGGATAAAGTATAGGAAAAGGTCAATAACGGCCAAGAAAAAGCCCTCCCTTTACTCTTTCTGTGCGTTGGCGAGCATCAGTTTGATGCGGTTTTGCTGGTTGACGGCGCTGGCGCCGGGGTCATAGTCGACGGCGACAATGTTGGCGTTCGGGTTCTTCTCCTTGATCGTCCGGATCATCCCCTTGCCGACGATGTGGTTGGGCAGGCAGCCGAAGGGCTGGGTGCAGACGACATTTTCAATCCCCTCATGGACCAGCGAGACAATCTCGGCGGTCAAAAGCCAGCCTTCGCCCATCTTGACGCCATGGCTGATATACCCCTCGGCCAGTTTGACCTCATCCGGGAACCAGCTGGAGGGGCGGAAGCTCCCCTCTTTTTTAACCGCGTCGATGACCTCTTTTTCGCGGCCGGTCAGGTAGTTGTAGATCATCTTGAAAACGGCGGCCTTCCCGGCCCCGCCGCCGTAAAGGGTGCGGTCCTCGATGGTGTTGTAGACGCAGTAGAGGCAGAAACCCATCAGCCCCGGGACGACCACCTCCGCCCCTTCCTGCAGAAGGAAGGCTTCGAGGTTGTTGTTCCCCAGCGGCGAGTATTTGACGTAAATTTCGCCGACGACGCCGACCTTGACCTTTTTCTCCTTCCGCTTCGGGATGGAGGCAAAGTCCTTGATGATTTCATCGTACCATTTGCGGACCTGGCCGCGGGAGACGTATTTCTTCTTGCCCAGCTGGTCGCAGAGGTAGTTCTCCCAATGGGTGACCTTTTTGGCGGTGTCCCCCTTCTCGATTTCATAGGGGAGGCACTGGTTCTGCAGATCGGTCAGGAGGTCCCCCAGGAAGACCGCGTTGACCAGCTGGATCGCCATCGGCAGGGTGATTTTAAAGCCGGGGTTGGATTCCAGCCCGGTGAACGAGAGGGAGATGACCGGGATATACCCGTACCCGCTCTTTTGAAGGGCTTTCCGCAGCAGGTGGATGTAGTTGGAGGCCCGGCAGCCGCCGCCCGTCTGGGTGATCAGCAGGGCGACTTTATGCAGGTCGTACTTGCCGCTCTCCAGCGCGTCGATCATCTGCCCGATGACCAGCAGCGCCGGGTAGCAGGTGTCGTTGTGGACGTTGCGGAGCCCCTGGTCGATAACCGCATGGCTGTCGTTGGTCAGAAGATCCGCCTTATACCCATGCTGCCGCATGATCTGCACCATCATGTTGAAATGGATCGGCAGCATTGTCGGCACCAGGATGGTGTGGGTCTTTTTCATTTCTTCGGTAAAAACGACTCGTTCCATATACCTTTCCTTCTATGTGTATTACCTTTCGGCAGGGATTATTTCTTCTGTTCGCGGCGGCCGCAGGGTCAGGCGTTTGCCATCCCGCGGGCGGCGTTGACTGTTTCCCGTTCAGCAACCGCCCCGAGGAGGGAGCGGAGCCGGATGCGAACGGCGCCGAGGTTAGAGATTTCGTCAATCTTCAGCTGGGTGTAGAGCTTCCCGGCCGATTCCAGGATCGAGCGGACCTCGTCGGTGGTGATGGCGTCGATGCCGCAGCCGAAGCTGACCAGCTGGATCAGCTCCATGTCGGCGTTCTGGGTGACATATTTGGCGGCGTTATAGAGCCTGGCGTGGTAGGTCCACTGGTTTAAGACGTCAACCTTGACCGGCTCGACCAGGTCGGAGATGCAGTCCTCCGAGATGACCACCATTCCCAGCGAAGTCAAAAGCCGGTTGATGCCGTGGTTGATTTCCGGGTCGATGTGGTAAGGCCGGCCGCAGAGGACGGCGATCTTTTTGCCGTGGGACCGGGCGTACCGGATGTATTCGGCACCCTTATCCCGGACCATCTGCCGCGACTCGGCGTAAGCCGCGTAAGCGGCGCCGGCGGCCAGCCGGACATCCTTCCGGGTGATGCCCGGAAACTCTTCCATGAAGAAGGCAGTCGCGTGCTTGATAAAGTCTTTCGGGCGGTGGACGCCGAAATAAGGATACAGGAACCGGATATTCTTCAGCGCCCCGATATTCGCGTGGAGAGACTCGGGGTAATAGGCGACAACCGGGCAGTTATAGTGGTTGTCCCCCTTGTGCTCGTCGAAGTTATAGGTCAGGCAGGGGTAAAAGATGGTGCCGATCCCCTGCTGCAGCAGCCATTCGATATGCCCGTGGATCAGCTTCGCCGGGTAGCAGACGGTGTCGGAGGGGATGGTATACCGGCCGAGGTTGTAGGTCTCCCGGGTGGAGATGGGCGAAACAATGACCTCAAAACCGAGCTTGGTGAGAAACGCATGCCAGAACGGCAGGTTCTCGATCATGTTCAGCCCCAGCGGGATGCCGATTTTGCCTCTGGGCCCCTCCACCGGCTTCAGCTGCCGGATCAGGTCCAGCTTGTATTCGTAGATATCCGGCAGTTTCTCGGCGTTTTTGATGCCGAGGGGCTTTTCGCACTTGTTGCCGGAGATAAACCGCCCGCCGTCCGAGAAGGTGTTGATCGTCAGTGGGCAGTGGTTGGCGCACCCCTTGCAGGTGACCGATTTGGCGGTGTGGGTGAAGTTTTCCAGCTCTTCAAGGGAGAGGATGGTCGATTCCTTCTGCCGCTTTGCCTTGCCGTAGAGGGCGGCGCCGAAGGCCCCCATCAGCCCCGCGATGTTCGGGCGGATGACATCCCGGCCGATTTCCCGCTCAAAGCTTCTCAGCACCGCGTCGTTGAGGAAGGTTCCCCCCTGGACAACGATGTGCTGGCCCAGTTCGTCGGGGGAATGGGCGCGGATGACCTTATAGATGGCGTTTTTGACGACCGAGAGGGAGAGGCCGGCCGAGATGTCGGCGACCGACGCGCCGTCCTTCTGGGCCTGCTTGACCGACGAGTTCATAAAGACGGTGCAGCGGGACCCGAGGTCGACCGGGTACTGGGAGAAAAGCCCCCGCTCGGCGAAATCGGCGATCTCGTACCCCATCGACTTGGCAAAGGTTTCGATGAACGACCCGCAGCCGGAGGAGCAGGCTTCGTTTAGCATGATGCTGTCGATCGAGTTGTTGCGGACCTTAAAGCACTTGATGTCCTGCCCGCCGATGTCGAGGATAAAGTCGACGTCCGGTTCAAAATGCCGGGCGGCCCGGAAGTGGGCCATCGTTTCAACGATCCCGTCGTCTACCCGGAAGGCGTTGCGGATCAGGTCCTCGCCGTACCCGGTGACGACGCCGCTGCAAAGGCGGATCCTGCCGCCGCAGAGCCTGCGGATGGTGATCAGCTGTTCCCGGATGATGGTGACGGGGTTGCCGCGGTTGGAGGAGTAGTATTTGTAGAGGATCTTGTCGTCCTCCGAAATCAGCACCACCTTGGTGGTGGTGGAGCCGCAGTCGATGCCGAGGTAGGCGTTGCCGGAGTAGCTTTCGATGTCCCGTTCCTCGACCGTCGCTTTGGCGTGGCGTTCGGCGAATGCCTTGTAGTCCTCTTCATTTGCGAACAGCGGTTTTAAATAGTTGGTCGAGGTGACGCCTCCGGTCGCCTTGTCAATCCGGTCCAGCAGGTCGTCCATCGTCGTTTCATCGCAGGCCTCTTCCGCGTAAAACGCCGTGCCGATGGCGACCGAGAACTGCCCCAGTTCGGGGAAAAGCGCGTTTTCAGGCGTCAGCCGAAGCGTCTCGACAAACCGTTCCTGGAGCCCTCTGAAGAAG
>DVHA01000069.1 GCA_018712425.1 Candidatus Faecivivens stercoravium
ACCCGCAGGTGCGCCTGGCGACGTGGAGCATCCGCTGGTCGCGGTTGCCGCATCTGGGGCACTCCCAGACCAGTTTCCCGTCGTCCTCGACGATCCGGATTTCGCCGTCGTAGCCGCAGCAGCTGCAATAGTCCGACTTGGTGTTCAGCTCGGCGTACATGATGTTGTCGTAGATGAACTCCAAAAGGCTCATGATCGCCTCGAGGTTATCCTGCATGTTCGGCACCTCGACGTAGCTGATCGCCCCGCCGGGGGAAAGCCGCTGGAATTCGCTCTCGAACTTCAGCTTGGTGAAGGCGTCGATCTGCTCGCTTACATGGACGTGGTAGGAGTTGGTGATATAGCCACGGTCGGTGATGCCGGGGATAATCCCAAACCGGCGCTGGAGGCAGCGGGCGAACTTGTAGGTGGTGGACTCGAGCGGCGTCCCATAGGGGGAGTAGTCGATGTTCTCGGCCTTTTTCCACTCCTGGCACTTGTCGTTTAGCTTCTGCATGACCGCGAGCGCAAACGGTTTTGCCTCGTCGTCGGTGTGGCTTTTGCCGGTCATATACTTGACGCACTCATACAGCCCCGCGTAGCCGAGGGAGATGGTCGAATAGCCGCCGTAGAGCAGCTTGTCGATCTTCTCACCGGGCTTTAAGCGGGAGAGGGCGCCGTACTGCCAGAGGATCGGCGCGGCGTCGGACAGCGTCCCCAGAAGCCGCTCATGCCGTACCCGGAGCGCCCGGTGGCAGAGCTCCAGCCGCTCCTCGAAGATCTTCCAGAAGGCGTCCATATCCCCGCCGGAGGAGAGGGCGACGTCCACGAGGTTGATGGTCACAACCCCCTGGTTGAACCGGCCGTAATACTTCGGCCTGCCGTCCTCGTCGACGTAGGGGGTTAAAAAGCTGCGGCAGCCCATGCAGGGGTAGCAGTTGCCGTTCCCGTTCTTATCCACCTTCATCTCCAGCATCTTCTTCTCGGAGATGTAGTCGGGCACCATCCGCTTGGCGGTGCACTTGGCCGCCAGCTCGGTCAGGTAGTAGAACCGGGTGCCGGGGCGGACGTTGTCTTCCTCCAGCACATAGATCAGCTTCGGGAAAGCGGGGGTAATCCAGACCCCCTGCTCGTTTTTGACCCCCTGGTACCGCTGGCGGATGGTCTCTTCGATAATCAGGGCGAGGTCTTCCTTCTCCTGCTCGTTTTTGGCCTCATTCAGGTACATAAAGACGGTGATGAAGGGGGCCTGGCCGTTGGTGGTCATCAGGGTGACGACCTGGTACTGGATGGTCTGGACGCCGCGGTTGATCTCCGCCCGCAGCCGGCGCTCGACAATCTCTTTTTTCCGCTCTTCGGAGATGCCGAGCCCTTTCATCTCCTCTTCCACCTCGGCGGTGAGCTTTTTGCGGCTAACATCGACGAAGGGGGCGAGATGGGTCAGGCTGATCGACTGGCCGCCGTACTGGGAGGAGGCGACCTGGGCGATGATCTGGGTGGCGATGTTGCAGGCGGTTGAGAAGGAATGGGGCTTTTCAATCAGCGTCCCCGAGATGACCGTCCCGTTTTGCAGCATATCCTCGAGGTTGACGAGGTCGCAGTTGTGCATATGCTGGGCGAAATAGTCGGCGTCGTGGAAGTGGATAATCCCTTCCTTATGGGCTTTTACGATGTCCGGCGGCAACAGGAACCGTTCGGTCAGGTCCTTGCTCACCTCGCCGGCCATATAGTCCCGCTGGACCGAGTTGACGGTGGGGTTTTTGTTGGAGTTTTCCTGCTTGATGTCCTCGTTGTTGCACTCGATGAGGGTCAGGATCCGCTCGTCGGTGGTGTTAGACTGCCGCTTCAGCGACTGGACATACCGGTAGGTGATATAGTTGCGGGCGACGTCGAAGGCCTTCTGGTCCATGATCTGGTTCTCGACCATATCCTGGATCTCCTCTACCCCGACCGCCCGGTTCATCTGGCGGCAGAGTTCTTCGACGTTTAAGGCGATGACCATGATCTGGCTCTCCGAGAGCCTCGCTTCCTCCCGGGTGGCGTTGTTGGCCCCCTGGACGGCCGCCTCGATCTTCCGGCGGTCAAATACGGCTTCCGCGCCGCTGCGCTTGATAATTTTCATGATCATTTCCTTCCTTTTCGGTGGGCGGTGACGGCCGCCCGGATTGACAGGCACAAAAACCAATTTCTGCTGTGGAACATCTTCCCAGGCGTCCAGCCGCCTTCCGAAGACCGGCCTCCCACGGCCGGTCTCACATGTTTGGAGCGTGCGTCCCATGCTGCGTCGGGCTGCGGGTCCAGGGCCCGCGAGGGTCCTGGCAGAGTCCAGAGACAGAGTCTCTGGTCCATCAAAGTGAAACTTTGTCGCTGCCTTAAGGGCAGCGAAATCAATATTCCATACCCAAACAGAAATTGATTTCTGTGATTGACAGGAAGGGGATTCCGCTCTCCCCAACCGTTCCTCATTTTCGCTTAACAAGACCTACTATACACCATATCTGGGCCCCCGTCAAGGACGATAACACCATATCTGGTAAAAACCGGCGTTATCCACAAATCGTTTCCCCAAAGTTCAGGAGAGGTTCTACTTGACAAACAAGCGTTTGCCGCTTTGTTCCAACCCGCTGTTCCGTCCGGTTCTGCCCTTTTCGGACAGCCTCTGCCCAGGCAGGGCGGGCCTTTTCGGCGCGTCTCACCCTTTTTCCGAATACGAACATCCGCCCACAGGGGACGGTTTTCCCATATCCCGGCGAAGATTGTGAATATATTCACATGAGAGTTTTAAAATTTATCCAGATTGTCGATTTTACGAGGGGAAACGCCTATTTCTTTAAAAGGTTTGTATAAAATCACCTTTGCGGTTTAACAGAAAATATGGTATACTATTGGTGTAAGATGATGAAAAGGAAAAAAGGCGTCAGGAGGTGCCAGATGTTTCAGATTGGAGATTTGGTGTTTTACAGCGGCAGCGGCGTCTGCCGGATCGATTCGGTCACCAGCCGGGAGTTTGGCGATGAGAAAAAGGACTACTACCTGCTGATCCCGGTCCATTCGCCGGAATCGGCGGTCTATCTGCCGGTGGACAACGAAAAGCTGCTGTCCCGGATGCGCTCGCCCCTCTCCTGTGACGAGGTCAAGGGGCTGATCCGGTCGATCCCCGACCGCAGCCCCCAGTGGATTGCCGACGAGGGCAGGCGCAAGACCGAATTTACCCGGATCCTGCGAGAGGGCAACCAGAGCGAGATCCTCGACCTGATCCGGCTGATCTACCAGCAGCAGAAAGAGCTGCGGGCAGCGGGCCGCAAGCTCCACCAGTGCGACGAACGGGCTTTCCGGGAGGCGCAGCGGGTGCTCTGCGACGAGTTTTCCCTCGCGCTGTCGATCGAGCCGGGCGAGGTGGAAGGGTATATCGGCGACATGCTGCACGATATGACCGCGTGAAAAAAGGAGGCGTCCATGGCCGGACGCCTCCTTTTTTCAATGATATACGCTCTTTACAGAGCGCATGATATCCGCCTTCGGCGGATGATATTGCGCTTCGCGCAGTGATATCTGTCCTGCGGCCAGATGAAGGTAGGCCGCAAGCGGCCCGGATTTAATATGCCGTTCCCGGGAAAGTTTTTAATTTGCCCCAACGGAGCGAATTTCACCGGATTCCCCGAATCCTTATTCGCCGAAATAAAGGTTCAGATCCACCTCTCCCGAAATCCCGTCAACGGTGCCGGCATTGGTATACTGCCACATGGTAAAGTCGTAGGGGAAGAAGGGGGTGTCGTAGTACTGGGCGAGCCAGATGCCGTAACTGCCACAGATTTCGGCAAAGTCGATCTTCGCCATATAATAGGCGGTGTTGCCGTAGATCATCGGGGTATACCCGGCGGCGGCGATGGTATCGCAGAAAGCCTTGGCGATCTCCGCCCGTTCGGAGGCGGTGAGGTCGTTGGCGCGGGCGTCCTCGGTCATGACCTCCATGTCGAAGACCACCGGCATCGTGACGCTGTAGCCGCTGAGGAGGTTCACCACATACTGGGCCTCCTCAACCGCCTCATCGGTGCTCAAAGCCTGGGAGAAGAAGTAGACCCCGACGTCCAGCCCGGCGGCCGTCGCCCCGTCCATATTGGCGGTGAAATAGTCGTCGGTCATCAGCGCGCCGGTGCCGTAGCCCCGGTATCCTGCCCGGATCATCGCGAAGCTGACCCCGTCGGCCGCGACGGCGTCCCAGTCGATATCCCCCTGGTGGTAGGAGACGTCGACCCCGAGGACGGCGTGCCGCTGCCCTTCTGGGGTGTAGGAGGGGCGGCCGTTTTCCCAGGAGAGGGCGGACCAGTCGTAGCTGTTCATCGGCAGGCTCTGGTCGATCTCGGCATAATGGACCGAGGTGTCCTTGTAGACGATCCGGTCGTCGAAGAACTTCTGGATAAATTCGGCCGAAAGGTTGTATTCGGCGACATAATAGGTGAAGTCTTCCAGCGAGATGGTGTTGTTGTCCAGCTCGTCCTGGAGCTCGGCGGCTTTTGCCTCCGCCTCGGACGCGGCATTTTCCGCCTCCTGGACGGTCAGCCGGGTTTCCAGCGTATTGACCCCCCAGAACCCAAGGGTGATGATATTGGTGATGGCCAGCAGCGGGGCCAGGACGGTGCTCCAGCGGATGTGGTTTTTCTGGCGGCGGCGCTCAACTTTTGCAAGCCGCTTGTCCCGTTTATCCTTGGCCCGCTGTTCCCGGCGGGTGAGGGGCTGCCGGGGCGGTTCCGGCGGCTGGGCATACGAGGATGCGGGAGGGGCCGGGGGGATGACCGGCGGCCGCCCGGAAGGCCGCGGCGTCCCGGCGGAGGAAGCGGCCCGGGTCTGGGGCTGGGGGGCCCTTACCGGGGGAGCCGTTTTTTCTGTTCCGGCCGGGGTTTCCGCTTCGGCGGCGTCTGGCTCTGCCGGGGGTTCCGCTGCCTTTTCCGGCTCGCCGGCCGGCTGGTCTTCGGGCGTTTCCGGCGCGGACATCTCGTCCAGCTGTGCCAGGAGCTTCCCCGCCTCTTCTGTATTCTGCTGTTCTTCCCGCGCGGTTTCGGCGCGGATGCCCTCGACGTCGATGTTGAATTCCCACTCGCCGGAAGGGCTGTCCAGTTTTTTTCTGCTCAAAATGATAACCTCGCTTTTAGGGCGGAAAACCGCCCGTTTTCGTCAGGAATTGCGGTTATTGGTTCTATTATATCGGATTTTTCCGGTTTTGGCAAGAGTATGGCGGCGCCATCTGCAAACAGACCGTAAAAAATCCGGAAAAAATGCTTGACAACTGAGGAAAGTTGTGGTAAGATATAAAAGCTGTCAGGTGAGCCTGTCAGAAAAAAGGATACGGTTTGCGCCACTAGCTCAGCTGGATAGAGTGTTTGACTACGAATCAAAAGGTCGAGGGTTCGAGTCCCCCGTGGCGCGCCAACAGTGGAAAGAGGTACTGCCTGATGGGCGGTACCTCTTTTTTACGTGTGCCAACCCTAAGGGCCACGGGGACTCGAACGGGAGCGGTACTGAATGACAGCCCGGTGGGCTGTCAGAGCCGCGACCTGGCCCCGCCCGCAGGCGGGGTCGAGTCCCCCAAAACAAATATAAGCGCCAACAGTGGAAAGAGGTACTGCCTGATGGGCGGTACCTCTTTTTTACGTGTACTAACCCCAAGGGCTACGGGGGACTTAAGCGGTGAGCGGAGTTTTGCCTCGTTTCACACCGGCAACCCCAGAAAACCGCTTGCCGGCCGTCCGGCTTTGCGCGCAGGCGCGGAACTGCACTTTTCTCCGGTGTGTGCCTCTCTATCAGGTTGGTCTGTAGCAATTAAAGCTTATTGAATAGGCGAAAGGCCCTGTCCGAGGCAATGGACAGGGCCTTTTCAGCGTGAATTATCGTTTCAGCTCGGCCGAATAGAGGCCGTCCCGGATTTCCCCGATGACCGAGAGCTCCAGCCGGTCGCCGTCCGTGGCGAAGAGGGCTTCCTCATTGCCGTCGGCGGGGAGGCGGTAGATGGCATCGGCTGTTTGCAGGTAGATATAGGTATTCCCTTCGATAACCGCTGTTTCGGGCGGCGCGGCCAGCCGGACGGTTTCGGCTTCGGTCTCGGCGCCGGCCGTCATGCCGTCGCCGTAGCGGTCGACAAACTGCTGCCAGGTGTCCTTGACGGTGTCGCCGGCGACGACCCGGGTGTAGTCCTGGAGGTCGACCATCGCGTACTGCTTAATCAGCGCGCCGTCGTCGGTGAGGGCCATGATATAGACCGGCCGTCCGCCGACGTTCACAAGGCTGGGGAAGGAGGCCCGGTAGCCGTAGTTCATGACCAGCCCCTCGGCCGCGGTCTCGGCGGAATATTCCTCGGCGCCGTAGATGTCGTACCGGCGGACCTGGCCGGTGTGCTCGTCGCAGAGGACGAAGGCGATGTTAGACTTGTCGCTGGCGGCGGAGGTAATGCCGGTGAAGGCGTTTAAATTGTCGCCGACGACCTTATAGCCGTAGTCGTCGGTGCAGGTGTAGACGCCGGTTTTCGAGAGGCGGGAGTTCCAGTAGCCGTTCCCGTAAAGGCCAGCGTAGTTAATCAGCTCGATGATGTCGTCGGCGGGGTAGACGATGCTGACCCACGCCGGGGCCTCCCCGGCGGCGTAGCGGGTGACCTCGCCGGTGACGGCGTCGCAGACGAGCACGCCGTCGGGGACCCGGACCTGGTTGATGCCGACACGGAAGGAATAGGTGGTGGCGATCCAGTAGGGGTTGCCGTCGTTGTCCACCTCGAAGTGGACGTTGCCGAAGACGGCGGTGGGGGCGGCAAACTGGAGATGGCGGTAGATGTTCTCGTTAAAGAAAGAGGTGTCGGAGTAGTGGATGGGTTCGGGGAACTCGATATACTCGCTGCTGCCGGTGACCGGGTCGACCGAGACGTAGCCGGGGATGCCGTCGTCGCGGGTCGAGAGCCATTTCCAGAAGCTGCCGTAGCCGAGGGTGGCGACCTTTTTGGGCTGGGCGTTTACGGTGGTGGTCATAAACTGCCCCAGCTCGTACTGGGTGGCCAGCGTCCCGAGGGAGCCGATCTGGCGGCGGCCCATCGCCTCGGCGGTGGTGGTGTCCATGATGGCGATGTCGGTGATCTCGCCGTTTTCGACCATCTGGATTTCGGAGGCGAAGTCGCCGGTGGTGATCCGTTCCGCACCGGCGGCGGCGTAGGTCCCGGCGTGGAAGAGGGGGCCGGAGAAGAACTGGATGATGAAGTAGACGAGGAAGAGGACGGCCGCGGCCGCGAAGCCGAGGAAGCCTTTCCAGGTGGGCTTACCGTTTTCGATGAGGGTACGGTGGCCGAAGATCAGCCGCAGGACGCCGTATACGGCGCAGAGGACGATCAGGAACCACCAGAGCTCCGGGTCGTGGAAGTTAAACGCCGGAGGGGCGTAGTAATAGTACCCTGCCGCGAAGATGAGGGTGATGCCGACCGGCAGCAGGGTGCGCAGGATTTTACGTTTGGTCATGGTTTTCTCCTTTCACAGATAGCGCCGGTTTTTCTCCCCACCGGCTGTCTCTATCATAGGACATTTTCCATTTTTTCGCAAGGGGGTTTGCAAAATCTAAGGGAAAATCGACAAAAATTAAGGGGGAAAATACAAATTAAGACTTGCGGAACTTAGCAAAATATGGTATAATAAAAACATATTTTAGTATCCTGGTTGATGGGATACAATGTTCGCCTATACACTTTCGACAACACACAGGAGGTACCATATGACCAAGAAAATTTTAGCGGCTTTGCTGGCCGCCAGTG
>DVHA01000070.1 GCA_018712425.1 Candidatus Faecivivens stercoravium
TTGAGGTGCTGGAGCGGCTGCCGGGGTTTACCCACGTCCGCCTAAAGTTGGAGACCGGCCGCACCCACCAGATCCGCGTCCAGATGGCCTATGCCGGCCACCCGGTGGCGGGGGACCCGGTCTACGGCCCCGCGAAGGTCATCACCGAGCTGGAAGGGCAGTGCCTCCATGCCAGAAGCCTCGGGTTTACCCACCCGGTGACGGGGGAATGGATGGAGTTTACTTCGCCGCTCCCCGAATATTTCACCCGCTTCCTCACCAAACTCCGCCGGGGGAGCGCGCCACAGACGATGGAAGGGATTTTGATGGTCTGTGACTGCGACGGGACCCTCCTCTGCCGGGACGACACCCTGCCGGAGGAGAATATCGCGGCTGTACAGGCCTTTCAGGCGGCCGGCGGGCGGTTCACCCTCGCGACCGGGCGGCCGGCGCCGATGGTGAAGCGGTTCGCGAAACGCCTCGGCATCACCACCCCGATGGTCCTCTTAAACGGCGGGATGATCTACGACCCGGCGGCGGAAAAGCCGCTCTGGTACGCGCAGCTTCCGGAGAGCGTCAAGCCGCTGGTCTTAAAGGTGATGGAGGACTTTAAAGACGCCCCCGGCGGCGTCCCCGGCATCGAGATTTTCGCGCCGGATATGATCTACCTCCTCAACTGGCACCCCTACATGCAGTGGCACCTCGTTGACCGGTACCCGATCCCTTTCAAGCAGGTTTCCTTTGAAGATGTCAAAAATCTCCCCTGGGTCAAGCTGATGTTTGACTGTGACGCCGAATATATGGAAACTTTAGCCGACTATCTGGACAAACAGGGGCTGGATGGTGTACAATTAGTAAGGAGCGACCGGATGCTGTACGAAGTCCTCCCGCAGGAAAGCGGCAAGGGGCGCGGGGTCGAGCGGCTCTGCCGGATGCTGGGGCAGCCAGTGGAGAAGCTGGCAGCAATGGGCGACTTTGATAACGACCGGGAGATGATGGCGCTTGCCGCTTTCCCGATAGCGCCCGCGAACGCCTCCCCCGAGATCAAGTCTCTCGCCGCCTACGTGACGGAGCGGGACAACGCATCCGGCGCCGTAGCCGAAGGGATAGAGTATATCATGCGGCACAGGGCCGGCATCTTCTGATGGGGCCGGCAAACAGGAAAGGAATGATTGATTCATGGAACGCGCAGAGAAGTTAAAACTCCAGAAGATCGCGGCCAAAATCCGCCTCGGCGTCATCGAGGGGACCTACCACGCCAAATCGGGCCATCCGGGCGGGTCTCTTTCGATCGCTGACACGCTTGCCTACCTCTACTGGGAAGAGATGAACGTCGACCCCGCGAACCCGAAGATGGAAGGCCGGGATAAGCTGGTCCTCTCCAAGGGGCACTGTGCCCCCGCACTGTACGCGGCGCTGGCGAACCGCGGCTACTTCCCGGTGGAAGAGCTTCAGACCCTCCGTCACATCGGTTCCCGCCTCCAGGGCCACCCGAACATGAACGACACCCCCGGCGTCGAGATGTCCACCGGTTCGCTGGGGCAGGGCGTTTCGGCGGCCTGCGGCATGGCGCTGGCGTCCAAGTTAAAGGGCGAGGATTCCCGCGTCTACACCATCCTCGGCGACGGCGAGATCGAAGAGGGCCAGGTCTGGGAAGCGGCGATGTTCGCCGCCCAGTATAAGCTGGACAACCTCGTCGCGGTCATCGACAACAACAACCTCCAGATCGACGGCCCCATCACCGAGGTCATGTCCTCCTACCCGATCACCGATAAGTTCACCGCCTTCGGCTGGCATGTGATCCCGGTCGACGCCCACGACTTCGACCAGCTGGAAGCCGCCTTCAAAGAGGCCCGGACGGTGAAGGGCAAGCCCACCGCCATCATCCAGAAGTCGGTTAAGGGCAAGGGCGTTTCCTTCATGGAAAACCAGGTTTCCTGGCACGGCACCGCCCCCAATGCCGAACAGTATGAACAGGCGAAAGCGGAGCTGACCGCCGCCCTCGAGGCGTTGGAGCAGGAATAAGGAGGTAAAAGTAAGATGGCTGACGTTAAGAAAATTGCGACCAGAGAGTCCTACGGCAATGCCTTAAAGGAACTGGCACCGAAATACCCGAACCTTGTTGTCCTGGACGCCGACCTCGCGGCCGCGACCAAGACCGGTATCTTTAAGAAGGCGTATCCCGACCGTTTCTTCGACTGCGGCATTGCCGAAGCGAACATGATGGGCGTCGCGGCGGGCCTTGCCGCCTCCGGCATGACCGTCTTCGCCTCCTCCTTTGCGATGTTTGCCGCCGGGCGGGCGTTTGAGATTGTCCGCAACTCGATCGGCTACCCCGGCCTGCCGGTCAAGATCGGCGCGACCCACGCCGGCATCTCGGTCGGCGAGGACGGCGCGACCCACCAGTGCTGCGAGGATATCGCGCTGATGCGGACTATCCCCGGCATGACCGTCATCGTCCCGGCGGACGACGTTGAGGCGAAAGCCGCCGTCGAGGCCGCGATCAACCATAACGGCCCGGTCTACCTGCGGTT
>DVHA01000071.1 GCA_018712425.1 Candidatus Faecivivens stercoravium
TGTTCGTAGCATTTTGCCCGCAGCATCGTGTTGACCGAGAAGCAGGCGCCGATGTCGCGGATAAATTCAATATAGTTTAAGTCTTTGAGCCAGTCGGCGTTGTTGACCATCAGCGCCTTGCCCTCGCCGAATTCGATAAACCGCTCCATCTGTTTTTTAAAGCATTCGCAGTTGTGCTGGATCGTCTCTTCAGTCATCATCTGGCGCATGTCGGTCCGGCCGGAGGGGTCGCCGATCATGCCGGTGCCGCCGCCGATCAGGGCGATCGGGCGGTTGCCGGCCATCTGCAGCCGCTTCATCAGGCAGAGGGCCATAAAGTGGCCGACGTGGAGGGAGTCGGCGGTCGGGTCGAAACCGATGTAGAAGGTCGCCTTGCCGGAATCAACCAGTTCCTGGATCAGTTTTTCATCGGTCACCTGGGCAATCAGGCCGCGGGCTTTGAGTTCTTCGTAGCAGGTCATATTTGTTTGCTCCTTTCAAAATCTTCTAGAGAGTGTTTGAAACCCCTATATTGCCGAATCATCCGCCTCTTTTTAGTAGAATGAGACGGTGGCAGAGGGATTGGGGACGCTCTCTAAACTTTTTCCGGGGCATAAAAAATCCTCTGCCCCGTTTTACCTGGACAGAGGACGAAATACCAATCGGGTATCCGTGTTACCACCTCAATTTACCGGCGCCTCGCGGCATCCGGCCTCACAGAGAACCAGTCATTCTCTTCTGCTGTAACGGGCAGACCCGGCAGCCCCTACTGAAAAAGGTTCAGGGCGCGGCTCCAAGAGGTATTCACCTTCCGTCCGCCGCGCCCTTCCACCAGCCGGGCGCTCTCTTTGGGCTTCTCAGGAAAGCTACTCTTTCTTATCATCGCCGTATGTATGGAGTATAGCACAGCGGGAGCGGTTTGTCAACTGTTTTTCAAGGCTATGGGAAACTATTTTGTGGCATTGAGTGTTTATTTCGCTGCCCTTGAGGCAGCGACAAAGTTTCACTTTGATGGACCAAAGGCTCTGCCTTTGGAATCCGCCAGGACCCTCGCGGGCCCTGGACCCGCAGTCCGACGCGGCCGTATCACCCGTTCCAAACGCATAAGACCGGCCGTGGAAGGCCGGTCTTCGAATGTCAATCAGTCGCTCGGCGGGATTTAAGCCGTCCACCCCAGCGCCTCCAGCGCCGCCTTCAGCTGCGGGTCCCGTTCCGGGTCGAGCAGCCGGTAGTTTTCCTGCTCCTCCTCGGTCATCTCGACGACGATATCGGGGGTTACCCCTTCCCCGTTGTAGTTCTGGCCGCTCATCGGGTTGTAGTAATCGGTCGTCAGGGTCAGGGAAGAGCCGTCCGACAGCTCGTAGGTCGTCTGCATCACCCCTTTGCCGTAGGTCTGGGTGCCGACAACGACAGCGACGCCGTACTCCTGTAAGTCGCAGGCAAACAGCTCCGCCGCCGACGCGGTCGAGCCGTTGACCAGCACCGCCATCGGCAGGTCAATGCAGCTGGCGCCGGAGGTATACATGACAGTCGTTTTCCCCTCCTTGTCGGTCCGGGAGACCAGGTCCCCTTCTGGCAGCAGGAAATCGAGCATCCCGGTGACGCTGGTGAGCAATCCGCCGCCGTTGCCCCGCAGGTCGAAGACCAGCCCCTCTACCCCGGCGTCGATCTGGTCGTAGACGGTGTTGTAAAAAGCTTCAGGGGTGGCGTTATTAAAGGCGGAGACTTTGACATAACCGATATTGCCGTAAATCTCGCCGTGGATGCCGGTGTCGACGATATCCGCCCGGGTGACGGTGGCGTCAAAGATTTCGTCCCCCCGCCGGACGGTCAGCCGGACATCTGTCCCGGCGGTGCCGCGGACCAGGGAAACCGCCTGCTGGTAGCCGGCTTCGGCAACCTGCTGTCCCTCGACGGCGACAATCTCGTCCCCAGCTTCCAGAATCCCTTCGGCCGGCGAACCGTCGCTGAGATAGAGGACGGTCAGGGCATCCTCTTCATACTGGCTGACAGTGATGCCGATGCCGCACATATCGCCGTTGTTGTGATCCTGAAACGCTTCATACTCCTCCGGCGTGCGGTAGATGCTGTACTGGTCGAGGGCGTCGGACAGCCCAGCCGCCGCCGCGTTGGCCGCGTCCTCGGCGTCGACATCAAACAGGTAGTGGGTGTCAATCAGTTCTTCCAGTTCGGCAATTTTAGCCGCCATCTCGGGCGAAACCGACGGTGCCCCCTGCCAGAGGCTCCAGAGCTTCTGGCCGCCGAGGGTAAAGATGCTCCCCAGCATAAAAGCCGCCGCCAAAGCCGCTAAAACCCGCCGGGAAAAACCGCTTCCTTCCTTCATAACCGCTCTCCTCTCTGTCTTAAATGCGAAAGCCGGCGCCCCCGGATGGGAACGCCGGCCGGTAAATGCCGCTTTTATCCGATAAAGCCCCTTTTGCCCGCCTCTTCCAGAAGGAAAGGCTGGATACCGGGGTAGGTCCAGTTGTCCGGCAGGGTGTCCATCAAAAAGGCCTTTTCAATTTCGCTGTGCAGTTCCGGATCCCGCGCCGACACATCGGCAACATACAGCATCCCACAGGACTCTTCCCCATCCGGCGTCTGCACCCCATAGGCGCAGACCGGGCGGAGGGTAAAGCCGGTTGCCCCGGTCTCCTCCCACAGCTCCCGCCGGGCGGTTTCCTCGGGGGTCTCGCCCGGTTCCCGGTGGCCGCCGGGGAATTCCAGCGTTTCCCGCTCTTTATGCTTGCAGAAAAGCCATTTCCCGTTTTCCCGGGCAATGATGACCGAAAAACGGATGCGGGCATCATCGATCCGGTCGTAAAAGCGAACCGCCATGTCCATCCTCTCCTTTAACCCAGCTTATGCCGCCGGGGAAACGGTTATGCGCTGACGTAATTCTGTGGGTTCTGGGCGGTGCCGTTGACCCGGACCTCGAAGTGGAGGTGGGGGCCGGTCGAGTTGCCGGTGGAACCGACATAGCCGACCGTCTGACCCTTTGTCACATAGTCGCCGACATTGCACCCAATCTGGGACATATGGGCGTAGAGAGTCGAGTATCCGCCGCCGTGGTCGACAATGACGCAGTTGCCGTAGGTCGAATACCACTGGGCCATAATGACGGTGCCGGACTCGGCCGCGACAATCGACGCGCCGTAAACGCCGCCGCCGGAGATGTCGATACCGGTGTGCCAGCCGCCCCAGCGGGAACCGAAGGGCGAACTGATATAGCTGTAGCCGGGCAGCGGCCAGCGGAAGCTGAGGTCGCCGGTATCGGCAATCACATTGGACGAAGAACCGGAAGACGAGCTGCTGTTATTCTGCTGGGCGGCCGCCTGCTGGCGGGCCTGTTCGGCGTAGAAGTCCTGGAGCTCGGCCTCGACGGCAGCTTCCTCGGCCAGCATCCCTTCCAGGTCGTTCTCATACTGCGCCTGGAGGGCTTCCAGATCCTCCTGGGCGGTTTCGCTCTCGGAATAGGCAACCTCCAGGTTGGACTGGGCGATACGCTGTTCCTCCCTCTGGAGGATGATAGCTTCTTCGTCCGCCTTGATTTCTTCCAGGGCAGTTTCAACTTCCACCTTATACTCTTCGACCGCCTGCTTCTGGACCTCCTGCTCCTCTTTCTGGGAGCGGAGGGTGTCCACCAGCTCCTCGTCCGACTTGGAAACCGCCTGCATCAGCTGGATGTTGGTGACAAAATCGGAAAAGCTGTCGGAGGACAGGAGCATCGCCAGCGACGAAGTCTCACCCGCCTGGTAGAGGGCAACCATCCGGGTTTTAAAAATCTCATAGGTGTCGTCAATCTCAACCTGTTTCGCCGCGATGTCCTCTTCCAGCTGGTCGATATTCCCTTCCAGCTGGTCGATCTCGTTGTTCTTATCCTCAATCTGCCCCTCCAGGGTGCTGATCTGCTCATCCATCAGGGCGATCTGGTCCCGGTAGAGCTCAATCTGCGTCGTCAGTTCAGCCTGGTATTCCTCCTCGGCGTCGATCTGGCCCTGCAGGTCGTCGATCTTGGCGTTGACGTCGTCCAGCTGGGACTGGATGGCGTTTTTGTCCGACTGGATCTCACTGAGCGAGCGGGCGGCGACCTTTTCCGCCGGCGTGACATAACTGCCGGCGAGGGCCGTCGAAAGGCAGAGGGCTGCCGCGATGGCAACGGATATGTACCGTTTATGCCCTCTTCTGGACGAATTCGGGTTCATATGGTTTTCCTCCTATGAAAAATCATGGGCTGACATAGTTTAAGGGGTTCTGGGTGACGCCGTTCACGCGGACCTCAAAATGGAGATGGGGCCCGGTGACGTTGCCGGTATCGCCGACATAGCCGATCGTCTGGCCTTTTGTCACATAATCGCCGGTGCTGACGGCGTAAGCGGACATATGGGCGTAGAGGGTCGAGTAGCCGCCTCCATGGTCGACGATAATGCACTGGCCATAGGTCGAATACCACTGGCAGAGGATGACAGTGCCCGATTCCGCCGCCACAATCGGCGAACCGTAACAGCCGCCTCCGGAAATATCGATGCCTGTATGGGTTGTCCCCCAGCGGGCGCCGTAACCGGAGGTAACGGTGGTGTAGCCCGGCAGCGGCCAGCGGAAGCTGAGGTCGCCGGTATCAACGATCACATTGGACGACGAACCGCTGGAAGAACTGCCGGAACTACCGGAAGAACTGGACGAGCTGGAAGACGCCATCGATGCGTAAAGCTGCTGCAGCTCTGCCTCGACCGCCGCTTCCTCAGCCTCAATCTCTTCACGGTTGGCTTCGTAATTGGCCTTCATGGCCTCCAGGTCCTGCATGGCCGTCTTACTCTCGGCGTAGGCCGCCTCCAGGCTTTCCCGGGCTGACTGCTGGTCGGAGCGCTCCTCCACCAGCTGTGCTTCGTCCTCTTGGATCTGGGTCAAAGCCGCCTGGACTTCCGCTTCGGCCGCTTCCTTTTCATCTTTCTGGGCCTGCTGTTCCTCCTTCTGGGTTCGGAGTTTATTGACCAGCTGCTGGTCCGATTCGGAAACCGCCTGCATCAGCTGGACATTGGTGACAAAATCGGCAAAGCTGTCGGACGAAAGGAGCATTGCCAGCGACGAGGTCTCTCCCGCCTGGTACAGGGCGACCATCCGCTCTTTAAACAGCGCGTAGGTTTCATCAATCTCGACCTGTTTGGCGGCAATCTCTTCTTCCAGGGTACTGATTTCCGCCTGGAGGGTGTCGATCTCGGCGTTTTTCTCTTCGATCTGGTCCTCCAGGGCGTTAATCTGCTCGTCCATCAGCGCAATCTGCTGCTGATAAAGGGAAATCTGTTCGGAGAGCTCGGCCTGGTAGGCCTCCTCCTCGTCGATCTGGCCCTGGAGGTCGGAAATTTTGCCGTTGACATCGTCCAGCTTAGACTGGATGGCGTCCTGGTCGGCCTGGATCTCCGAGACCGAACGGGCGGCAACCGGCTGCGGGTGGGCAGCCGACCAGGTAAAGGCGGCGCTCAGACAGACAGCCGCGGCAACAATCGCCGTGAAGATACGTTTAAAACGGTAACTGTGCGAAACTCTTTGCATATGGTAATGAACATCCCTTTCCATTTCGCGGCTGCGGCCGCCTGGTCTGCGTGAAGTCACAGGCCCATATCAAAGCGGTTTTTCGTGTGAAGCAGAATAGCTTTACACCTTTAAATAACCTCTCATGCTGAAGACACTGCCGATACAGCCAACGGTAATGCCGGAAATCAGGAAGCATCCCAGCACCGGCGCCGCCAGTTCGGAGAACGGCATAACCTGGTTAATGACACTTGCCATCAGCGAAGTGCTTTCAGCCCGGATCAGGTCGAGGAAAACGTTATAACCGCCCCAGACCATCAGGAAGGCAATGCCGGCAGACAAAAGCCCCAGCACAATCCCTTCCACCACAAAGGGGATCCGGATAAAGGTGTTGGTCGCACCAACATATTTCATGATGTTGATCTCCCGGCGGCGGGTAAAGACCGACGCGCGGATGGTGTTGGTGATGATGACCAGCGAGACGATGACCAGGGCGATGATAATGGCCCCGCCGAAGATGTTGATCATATGCCGCAGCTGGACCAGCGTGTCGGTAATCTCGGTGGGCGCCTGGACGTTGTCAACATTGTCAAACCCTTCGATCTGGCTGACCAGATCGGCAGCGCTTTCGGGGTTGACAATCTGGCAGCGGAAGGAAGCCGGCATAAAGTTGTCGTCCATCCCTTCCAGCAGGCCGGCGTCACCGTCAAGATACTGGTCAACAATCTGATCAATTGCCTCATCGCTGGATACATAGGTGATTTCCCCCAGCCCATCCAGGCGGTTTAACTGGCTTTCCATCTGGGCCAGCTGTTCGTCGGAAGTCCCGACGTTCATAAAGACCACCAGTTCGTTCTGTTCCCCCACATATCTCACCATGTTGTCTACATTTAAGGAAAAAAGCACTGCAACCCCGACGATCAAAAGGCAGGCAACCAGCGTTCCGACCGAGGCAATGGTCATCAGCCGGTTGTGCCACAGGTTCCGAAACCCGTTTCCCATCAGGTAGCGCATACTACTCGCTCTCATTGGACCCTCCAATAATATAATCATCAAACACGACGCGGCCTTCCTCAATATTGATGGTCCGGCCGCCAAAGAACTTCACCATTTCATGCTCATGGGTGACCATCAGGATGGTCGTCCCCGCCTGCTTGTTAATCTGCTCGAGCATCTCGACGATCTCATAGGAAAACTCGGGGTCGATGTTGCCGGTGGGCTCGTCGGCGATGATGAGGGGCGGATGGTTGATGAGGGCCCGGGCTAACGATACCCGCTGCTGCTCGCCGCCGGAGAGCTCGTAGGGGTGCTGTTTGGCCTTGGAAGCCAGGTTCATCATCTCCAGCACTTCCGGGACATTCTGGCGGATGGCTTTATTGGACTGGTCGGTTACCCGCATCGCGAAAGCAACGTTTTCGTAAACCGTCATATCCGGAATCAGGCGGAAATCCTGGAAAACGACGCCGAGGCTCCGGCGGAATTTCGGGATCTGCCTGTTTTTCAGCTTGTTCAAGTTGAAGCCGTTGACAATCACCTGCCCGGAGGTCGCCACCGTTTCCCGCAGCAGCAGTTTTAAGAGGGAGCTCTTCCCTGCGCCGGACGAGCCGACGACAAAGGCAAATTCCCCCTGATTGACCCGCAGGTTGACATTGTGCAGGGCTTCGGTCCCGTTCCCATACTGGAACGAGACGTCGATCAGGTCTATCATGCAAATTCTTCCTTTCTGCCCATCGCGCCGCCGGATGCGGCGCAGGCCCGACCGCCGGGCCCTGAGGAGAGGCACTCTTTTTCGGCAGGCAAAGCTGCCCGGACGCGATTTCCCGGCGCGCCCCAAACTTCCCTTTCAACGCGGTCACAATTTATTTATGTATTGTTTATAGACTAAACAACACATTTAAACATTCGCCATAACAAGCAAAATCGATTTCCACAGGGAAAAATCCCCGTGGAAATCGCCTGCAATCAGAACTTGGTCGGGCTGGAGTTCAGGTACTGCTTGACCATCAGCGCAATCTTGAAGATGATGGCGTGGTCGAATTCCCGCAGGTCGAGGCCGGTCAGCTTTTTGATCTTTTCCAGCCGGTAGACCAGGGTATTGCGGTGGACGAACAGTTTTCTGGACGTTTCCGACACGTTTAAGTTGTTTTCAAAGAACTTATGGATGGTGAAGAGGGTCTCGTGGTCGAGGGAATCGATCGAGCCGGTCTTGAAGACCTCCTTGAGGAAGGTCTCACAGAGGGTGGTCGGCAGCTGGTAGATCAGCCGGGCAATGCCGAGGTTGTCGTAGCTGACAATCGACTGCTCGGTGTCGAAGACCTTGCCGAC
>DVHA01000004.1 GCA_018712425.1 Candidatus Faecivivens stercoravium
TGAAACATAAAGTCGGCCTCATCGGCTGCGGCGGCATCGCCAATCAGAAACACCTCCCCGCCCTTAAAAACGCCTCCGACCGGGTGGAGATCGTCGCCTTCTGCGACCTGATTATCGAGCGGGCGGAAAAGGCCGCCCGGGAATACGGCGTCCCGGGGGCGCTGGTCTGCACCGACTACCACGTCCTGCTGGCCCAGCCGGAGATCGAGATCGTCTATGTCCTGACCCCGAACGTCTCCCACTGCGAGCTGTCGGTGGCGGCGCTGGAGGCGGGGAAGCACGTCCTCTGCGAAAAGCCGATGGCCGCCAGTACCGCCGACGCCCAGAAGATGCTGGACGCCTACCACAAGAGCGGCAAGCTTTTGACGATCGGCTACCAGAACCGCTTCCGCCCCGATTCGATGGCGCTCAAAAAGCTCTGCGAGGACGGGGAGCTGGGGGAAATCTATTATGCCAATGCCCATGCCCTCCGCCGCCGGGGCGTCCCTACCTGGGGCGTCTTCACCGATAAGGAAAAGCAGGGGGGCGGGCCGCTGATTGACATCGCCACCCATTCCCTCGACCTGACCCTCTGGTTTATGGACAACTATGAGCCTGCCACCGTCACCGGTTCGTCCTTCTATAAGCTGGGCCGCACCCTCCAGCCCGGCCAGCAGGGCAACGGCATGGGCCCCTGGGACCCGGACAAGTTCGAGGTCGAGGACGCGGCCTTCGGGTTTGTGACGATGAAGGACGGGTCGCTGATTACGATCGACTCCTCCTGGATCCTCAACTCGACCGAGGAGCGCTGCGCCTCCAGCTACCTCTGCGGCACCAAGGCGGGGGCCGAGCTGACCGGCGTCGGCGGGGCCAACAACGAAAAGCTCTACCTCAACACCGTCATGGCCAATAAGCAGGTCAAAATCGACGTCAATACTTCCGCAGGCGGGGTCGACTTCTTCCCCGGCAAGAAGATGGACGCCAAAGACGTCGAGTGCGCCGTCTGGCTGGATGCGGTTGAAGGCAAGCGGGAACTGGTCGTCAAGCCGGAACAGGCTTTCGTCGTCACCAAAATCCTCGACGCGATTTACAAATCGGCCGAAACCGGCAGACAGGTTGTCTTCGACTGATCCATCTGAACACCACTTTTATTCCATCCAGCGCCTTCCGGGTAGAATCCGGAGGGCGCTTCAGCTTGTCAAAAAAGTCTTTTTTGAGTATTTTTTGGGTGCTGCGCACCGGTCTTGCTTCGCAAGCCCTTAGAAAATTGTTTGCGGGCCGTATGACATGGCCCGCATTTCGTGCAAAGCACGAAACCACATTTTTCTGAGGTTAGCGCCTTCCGGAAAGGCAGACGATGCACCGCAACGGAAAATAGGCGTACAACCTGTGAAAAAGCGCGGTTTCCCGCCTGCGGGAAATGCCGGCCGTGCCGTATGGCCGGCAAGCGGTTTTTCAGGTGTCCAGATGAAATCTGGACGCCTGGGCTCATGCCCCTTCCAGTCCCGCGACCCCTTTAAAAAGGGGTCGATCCTAAACTTCTGATTGCCGCCCGTTTTTTCGCAACTTTGGCGCCAGCGCCGATTCTTACGTTTCCGCCAAACTCGTTTTTCGACAGGTTCCAGCGCCTTCCGGGTTTTATCCGGAGGGCGCTTTTTTGCGCGCGGGGACAGGGACGCCTGTATGCTGGCAACATATAGGCGTGAACAATTTGATTTTTCTGTAAACAGGGGTTTACAAACCGGTTACAGCCTCCGCTTTTACCGTCTGCTTACATTTTATCCGAAAAGCCGGGCGGCATGTCGAAAATACCCGGGACGGTTTGTGTATCTTTTGTGCGGGAAAGCGGTTATTGACCGGAAAATTTTACCTTTCGGGGCAGAAAAAATACCGTTTCGGCCGCGGGAAGCCGCCGGGAATTTTTTAACCACATTTTACCTTCCGCTCAAATCATTCATAAAATGGGCCTGTATACTGGGTAGCGTCGAAAGGAGTGAAGGAGTGTCAAATGGAAAAGATCACACTCAAAAGCATCACCAAGGCTTACGGAAAGAACCCTCCCGTTATTGAAGACTTGAACCTCGGGATTGAAGAAGGAAGCTTTACGGTCCTGCTCGGGCCCTCCGGCTGCGGCAAATCCACCGTCCTGCGGATGATCGCGGGGCTGGAGAAGACGACCGCCGGCGACGTCCTGATCGACGGCGTCAGCGTCCGGGACGTCGAGCCCGGCGACCGGAATATCGCGATGGTGTTCCAGAACTACGCCCTCTACCCGACGATGTCGGTCCGGGACAACATCGAGTTCGGGCTGAAAAACATGAAGGTCGGCAAAGACGAGCGGAACGCCCGCATCAACGAGGTCGCCGAGATGGTCGGCCTGACCGAATACCTCTCCCGCAAACCCGCCAACCTTTCCGGCGGCCAGCGGCAGCGTGTCGCCCTCGCCCGGGCGATCGTCAAAAAACCGGCGGTCTTCCTGATGGACGAGCCGCTCTCCAACCTGGACGCGAAACTCCGCACCCAGATCCGCACCGACTTAATCGAGCTGCACCAGCGGCTGCGCACCACCTTTGTCTACGTCACCCACGACCAGGTGGAGGCGATGAGCATGGGTACCGACATCGTCCTGATGGACCAGGGCAAGATCCAGCAGCATGATTCGCCGGCGGAAATCTACGCCCATCCCGCTAACGTCTTTACCGCCCGGTTTATCGGCTCGCCGCCGATGAACGTCGTCCCGGCTGAGGCGGCCCACGGCCAGACCCCCGACTTTGTCTCGAAGGTCGGCTTCCGCCCCGAACGCTCCCACATCGTCCGCCCGGGCGAAAAGGTGGGGGAGGACACCGTCCTGATCGACGGCAATATGCTCGCCCGCGAGATGCTGGGCGACCAGACCCAGTACAAGATGGAAACCGAAAACGGCACCGTCTTCGTCAAGGAGTTTAACGACGACCTCCTCGACTACGGCGACCACCAGATTGCCGTGAAGCTTTCGGATATCGCCTGCTTCGATATGCAGGGGAAGCTTGTCGGCTTTGGCCTTAAAAAGGAGTGAGCCCATGCAGCAGACGAAATCGGGCGCGCAGTCTTCGGCGCCGGCGGCCCCGGAAATCACGGAAGTCCCGGCTGCCGCTTATCCCGTAATGAAACAGAAAAGCGCCTTCCGCCGGTTTTTCATTACCGCCAGGCCCTACCTGATGGTTGCCCCGGCGATGGCCGTCTTTATCCTCTTCCTCATCTACCCGATCATCTACATGGTTTACCTCAGTTTCTTTGACTGGAACATGATCGGCGAGATGAAGTTCATCGGCGTACAGAACTACACCGACATGTTTGCCGACTCCGACTTCTGGCAGGTGCTGGGCAATTCGATCTATTACATGGTCATGGTGGTTATTTTGCAGATGGCCTTATCCCTTCTGCTGGCCGCCTACCTCAACAAAAACACCCGGATCAACCGGATTTTGCAGACCGTTGCCTTTACCCCCTACATTACGTCGATGGTTTCGGTTGCGTTTATCTGGATGTGGATGATGGACTCGGATTACGGCCTTCTCAACTACTTCCTCAGCTTCTTCGGCGTCGAGCCGATCGGCTGGCTGTCCGACCCGGCGGTCGCGATGAACTCGCTGGTGCTCGTTTCGGTCTGGAAGGGCCTCGGGTACAACACCATCATCATCATCTCGGCGATGCAGGCGGTGCCCGGCTATCTCTATGAGGCGGCGGCGCTGGACAAGACGCCGAAGTGGAAATCCTTCCTGAAGATCACCCTCCCGATGATCTCGCCCACCATCTTCTTCCTCGCCCTGATGAACATCATCGCGGCCCTCAAAGTCTTTGAAACGGTCAATATCATGACCAAGGGCGGACCGATGAACTCGACCAACACGCTGGTCTACAACATCTACCAGTACGGCTTCCAGTACTTTGAAATCGGTTACGCCTCGACCCTCGGCGTCGCGCTGATGGTGGTCATCGGCATCTTTACGCTGATCTACTTCAGGGTGTTGAGCCGCCGGGTTTACTACAATTGATCGGGAAAGGATGCTATATGGTTTCTGCTCTTAAAAAAAGCCGGGCCGGCGTGAAGCCGCTGAAGGTTTTAAAGACCGTCCTGCGCTGGGCGTTTAACATCGTCATCGCCCTTATCTTTTTCATCCCCTTCTACTGGATGGTGATCACCTCCCTGAAGACCCTCGGCCAGACGCTGGCGACCCCGCCGACCTTCTGGGTCTCCGACCCCCAGTGGCAGAACTACCCCGAGGTCTTTACCAAGGTCGACGTCTGGGGCGAACTGAAAAACTCGCTGATCGTCACCGCCGGGACGCTCGTCTGCCAGTGCATCACCGTCATCCCCGCCGCCTACGCCTTTGCCCGGTATGAGTTCAAGGGCTCCAAGATCCTCTTCGGGATTACGCTGGCGACGATGATGATCCCCTCCCAGCTGATTTTCCTCCCGGTTTACCTGATGTTTTCCAGCTGGGGGATGATCAACACCTACTGGTCACTGATCCTTCCCTCCGCCTCGAGCGCCTTTGCGATCTTCATGCTCCGCCAGACCTTCAAGCAGGTCTCGGAAGAGCTGCTGGAAGCGGCGCGCCTGGACAAAGCGGGCGAGTTCAAGATCATCTGGAAGATTATGCTCCCGCTGGCCCGTCCGACGGTCGTGACGCTGGCGATGCTCACCTTCATCAGTGTCTGGAACGACTACTTCTGGCCGCTGGTTATGACCACCAAGGAGACGGTCCGCACCCTGCCGGTCGGCATCGCGTCCCTCCAGATGACCGAATCGGGCATCAACTACAACATCATGATGGCGGGCAACGTCATCCTGGTCATCCCGGTCCTGATTGTCTTCTTCTTCGCCCAGAAGCAGATCATCAAGGCGTTCACCTACACCGGCGTGAAATAATCTTTATGGATTATGTTTTAGGTGCTGCGCACCCTTCGCTGGTAAGCGAAGCAGCTGTGGACAGCTTCGGAAGTACGGGAACTGCGTGCCTGCCAAGGAGCTCTGCTCCTTGGATGCTCGCAAACCCTTTAAAAAGGGTTTGATCCTAAATTTCTGATGCCGCACGTTGTTTGGCAACTTTAGTGCCAGCGCCGATTCTTACGTCATTTAGCCCAACCCGCCGTGAGGCGCGTATCGATAAAGAAAAACAGGAAAAGTAAGCCGGGGTATCCCGGCGGGCCGCCCCGAGAATACGGGTGGGCGGCCGCAAACAGAAAGGAAAGTTGATTCAAGATGAAAAAAGTCGTATCGGTCTGCCTGCTGCTCGCGATGATGGCCTCGATGGCGTCCTGCTCCAGTGGGGATACCACCTCTTCTTCCGGCTCCTCCAGCTCTTCCAGCTCCTCTTCCTCCAGCAGCTCTTCCGAGTCCGCGTCCGCCGAGGAAAGCACTTCCGCTTCCGGCGACGGTGAGACGGTTGAACTGACCTACTGGTATGCCTGGACCGACCAGATCCAGGAGTGCAACGAGAACCTCGTCGCCCAGTTCAACGAGGAAGTCGGCCCCGAGCTCGGCATCCATGTCACCGCCGAATACCAGGGCTCCTATGACGACGTCCACCAGAAGTTACAGGCGGCCTACGTCGCCGGCGACACCCCCGACGTCACCGTTATGGAGATCGGCTCGATCGGCACCTTCGCCCGCAACGGCGTCCTGACCCCCATTGACGACTATATTGAGCGGGACGGCATCGATATGAGCGACTTCTACTCCGGCCTGATGGTCAACTGTGAGGTCGACGGCAGCTACTACGGCCTGCCCTACCTCCGCTCCACCCCCATCCTCTACCTCAACACCACGATGCTGGAAGCTGCCGGCCTCGACCCCGCCGGCCCCCAGAACTGGGATGAGCTGGCCGATTACTGCCGGACCATTTACAATGAAACCGGGAAGTACGGCCTGACGATGTACAGCTACGTCTGGACCTTCGAGGCGTTTATGATGCAGCAGGGCACCTCGGTCCTGAATGAGGACGAAACCGCCTGCAACATTGACTCGGAAGAATGCCGCACCGTCATGCACTTCTTCCAGGACCTCGCCAACGAGGGCGTCATCCGCTGCATCGCCGGCGAGGATTCCTCCAGAATGGACGCCGACTACATGAACCAGAACGCTGCGATGTGGTTTAACTCCACCGCGAACCTGACCAACGCCATCGGCGTAGGCGAGGAGAACGGCTTTGAGGTCAACGTCTGCTACATGCCCGCTGCCGAGACCTACGGCGTCCCGACCGGCGGCTGCAACCTGATCATCCCCTCCAGCCTCGACGACACCCATAAGGACGCCGCCTGGGAATTCGTCAAGTGGATGACCGCTACCGACCAGTCTGCTTACGCCAGCGCCTACACCGGCTATGTCCCGAACTCCAAGAGCGCTTCCGAGACCCAGACCATCCAGGACCTCTGGACGGAGACCCCGCAGTTTGAAGTCGCGGTCGAACAGCTCGAGCTCTACGCCCAGGGCCGCCCGAAGACCACCGTCTACGCCCAGGTCGAGGACGAACTGGTCGCGATGATGGACGCCTGCTGGGTCAACGGCCAGGATGTCGACACCGTCGTCACCGAGACCGCCGCGACCATCAACGACCTGCTTGCCAGCGCCAACTAAGCAAAACGGAAATCCGGTTCCTCCCCGCCTGGAAACAGGCGGGGAGCGGTTTCTACCGGCAATCTGAAGCCCGGCTTAAAGATAAAAATCTGCCGGCCGTACGGAATTTATGAAAGTGAAAGGAAAAAGGATATGAAGCATAAACTGATTGTCATCTCGCTGGACGCCCTTCAGACCTGCGACCTCGACCTGTTGGAGACCCTCCCCTACGCCTCCCGGTGGCTGCCGGACGCGGCAATCGCCCGCAACGTCCATGAGGTCTACCCGACCCTGACCTACCCGATCCACACCACCCTCATCACCGGCGTCTATCCCGAGACCCACGGCATCATCCACAACCAGAAGGCGTCTATTTCGCCCACCGTCCCGGACTTTTCGCTGATGGGCTCCGACTGGTACTGGCAGAAGGAGAATGTCAAGGTCCCGACCCTCGTCGACGCCATTTTCGCCGACGGGCGGATGGCCGCCAGCGTCAACTGGCCGGTCACCGCCGGGGATATGCGGGGCTGGAACCTGCCGGAAATCTGGCCGGTCAAGGAGCTGGGGGATGACCCCCGGGCGGTTTATGAGAAATCCGCTTCCCGCAACGTCTTTGACCGCTACTACGACGCCTATGTCGGCCACTACAACTGGAAGAACAACGACGACCTCCTCACCTACGGCGGCGAAATCGCGATCGACATCATCGAGAAGGAAAAGCCCGACCTGATGCTCTACCACGCCGTCCACCTCGACCATATCCGCCACAAATACGGCGATATGGCGGAGGAGACGGTCGACTGCCTGAAGACGCTGGACATCCTGGTCAACCGGATTATCGAGGCGACCAAGCGCAGCGGCACCTACGAGGACACCAACTTCGTCATCCTCGGCGACCACGGCCAGATCGACATCGACGCGGTCTTCTACATCAACAACGCCCTGCGGGACGCCGGGCTCATCCAGGTGGATGAAAACGGGACGCCGGTCGCCTACGACGCCTATGCCTTCTCGGCCGGGTTCTCGGCCCATGTCTACCTCCGCGACCCCTCCGACCCCGAGCTGGTCAAAAAGGTGGACGCCATCCTCCACGGGCTCCAGAAGGCCTTCCCCCAGTACATCGAGCGGGTGTACACCAAGGAAGAGGCGACCCATCTCGAGCACCTGACTGGCGCCTTCTCCTTCGTCCTCGAGGGGACCTTCGGCACCATTTTGCAGACCGCCGTCAACGACGGGCCTTATGTCCGGCTTTCCTCCGACCCGAATTTCAAGGGGTACGGCGCGATGCACGGCCACCATCCCGACAAGGGGCCGAAGCCGCCCTTTATCGCCTTTGGGCCCGACGTCAAGAAGGGGGTCCGGTTGGACGGCGTCTCGATGCTCGACCTCTGCCCGACGATGGCGAAGCTGGCGGGCGTCCGGATGGAAGGGATGGTCGGGAAGCCCCTGCCGTTCTTCAATGACTGACGGGGAAGGGAGTATCCATGGATTTTTCCAGCATCTACCTTTTCAGCGACATCGACGGCACCCTCGGGGTCGCCGGGCAGGGGATCCCCGCCCGCAACTATGAGGCGATCCGGCGGTTCGTCCGGCAGGGGGGCCATTTCGGCCTCTGCACCGGGCGGTGGGTGACCGATATCCTCCATTTTGTCAAAGGGCTGCCGATTAACAGCCTGTCGCTCATCAACAATGGCGCCGCCGTCTACGACTTTGCGAGACGGCGCTGCCTTAGGAGCATCACCCTCCCGGAAGAGGCGCTCCGGTATGCCGGAGAGATTGCGGCGCTGGACGACCGGGTCCAGGTGATCGGCGTCGTCGAGTCGGGGTACTATGACCTGACACCCGAGCGGTCCGGACGCGCCCGGGAGGTCATCCGCCAGCGGATGCCGGCGGAGAGCCTCCGGGATTTCAAGGGGCCTTACCTCAAATTCCTCTTCCTGCCGCCGGCCGATCGGGGGCAGGAGATCCTCGACCGGGCCGGCCGGATGGGGCACCAGGGGGTCTATTACACCTGGTCGGGGTCGACCTTTGAGATGATCCCCAGCAGCGTCAGCAAGGGGACGGGACTTTTGTCCCTCTGCGCCAATGAGGGGATCCCCGTCAGCCGCACCGTCTTTATCGGCGACAACTATAACGATAAAGAGATGTTCATGTCGGCGGGGCTTTCCGCCTGTGTCGCCGAGACGCCCAGGGAGCTGGCAAAACTCTGCGCCCTCCAGGTCGGGCCCTGCATGGACGGGGCGGTCGCCGACCTGATCGAGTGGCTGGAGGCAAACCCCGAGGTCTGCCGGACCGGGTTCAGCCGGGAAGCGGCTATTGCAGGGGGATAACCGGGATTGTACCGGCACCATTTCATCCCTCCTAAAAGCGGTACGGAAAGCAAATTCCGGATTAAACCGGGATTTCCCCTTGACAAACCGGTTTAACCGGCGTTATAATAAAACCGTAAAAATATCGACCGGCTTTGAACAGAACCAGCAAAGGCATTATTCACACCAGAGAACGCGCCGTTCCGGGCCCCCCGGATCTTCTGCAAGGCGCGCTGCGAAGGCCGATGCGCGCCGTCTGGGAGTCCCGTTTAATCTGCGGCGCGTCCTCTGCGTTACAAGAGGGTAGAGCGGGGAAGGGCTTTCCTTCCTCATTTGGGTGGTACCACGGGCCTTACAGGATCCCGTCCCTTATGGGATGGGGTCCTTTTCTATTTTGCCGGTCATTTTATGAAAGGAAGTTGTAAACCCATGCAGTGGACCAGTTTAAACGATCTGCGCGAAAAATTCCTCACCTTCTTTGAGGGGAAGGAACATCTGCGGATGGCGAGCGCCCCGCTGATCCCCCCGAAAGACGACACCTCCCTCCTGCTCATCAACTCGGGTATGGCCCCGCTGAAGAAGTTCTTCCTCGGCCAGGCTACCCCGCCCCGCCGCCGGGTCACCACCTGCCAGAAGTGCGTCCGCACCGAGGACATCGAGCACATCGGCAAGACCGACCGCCATGGCACCTATTTCGAGATGCTGGGCAACTTCTCCTTCGGCGACTACTTTAAGCACGAAGCGACCGCCTGGGCCTGGGAGTTTATCACCAAAGTCCTCGAGATGCCGGTGGACAAGCTCTGGGTCACGATCTATCTGGACGATGACGAGGCTTTCGATATCTGGACCAAAGAAGTCGGCGTCGATCCCGCCCGGATCGTCCGCCTTGGCAAGGAGGACAACTTCTGGGAGCACGGCTCCGGCCCCTGCGGCCCCTGCTCCGAGATCTACTTCGACCGCGGCCCGGAACACGGCTGCGGTAAGCCCACCTGCGGCCCCGGGTGCGACTGCGACCGGTACGTCGAGTTTTGGAACCTCGTCTTCTCCCAGTTTGACTCCGACGGCAACGGCCATTATGAACGGATGGCCAAGCCCAATATCGACACCGGTATGGGCCTTGAGCGGCTGGCCTGCATCATGCAGGGGGTCGACAACCTCTTTGAGGTCGACACCGTCCAGAACATCATGAAGAAGATTTCCGAGCTGGCGGGCGTCGAGTACCACAAGAACGCCAAAGCCGACGTTTCCCTGCGGGTCATCACCGACCACATCCGTTCCTGCACCTTTATGCTGGCGGACGGCGTCACCCCCTCCAATGAAGGCCGCGGCTATGTCCTCCGCCGCCTGCTCCGCCGGGCCGCCCGCCACGGCAAGCTCCTCGGCCTCGACGAGCCTTTCCTCTATAAAGTCGTCGACACCGTCGCCCATGAGAACCTTTCGGCTTACCCCGAACTGACCGAAAAGGCTGATTATATCAAGAAGGTTATCTATAAAGAAGAAGAAGCCTTTGACAAGACGATCGGCAAAGGCCTTGAACTGCTGATGCAGCTGATCGACAAAGCTTCTACCAGCGAGATCAAGACCCTCAGCGGCCAGGATGTCTTCAAACTTTATGACACCTACGGATTCCCGGTCGACCTGACCCAGGACATTGTCGCCGAAAAGGGTTTTACCGTCGACGTCGAGGGGTTTGAAGCCTATATGAAGGAGCAGAAAACCCGTTCCCGCGAGAACTACCTGGCGAAGGGCGGCTCTTCCTGGGACAGCGAGCAGCTGGAGCTGCCGGAAGGGGAGAGCGTCTTCACCGGCTATGAGACCCTCTCCGGCCCCGTGAAGGTGGAAGGGCTCCTGGTCGGCGGCAAGCCCGCCGAACTGGCGACCGAAGGGGACGAGGTCCTGATTGTCCTGGACCAGACCCCCTTCTACACCGAATCGGGCGGCCAGGTCTCCGACACCGGCGTTATCCGGGGTGAAAAGGGCGAGGTCCGGGTCACCGCGATGAAGAAGATGCCGGGCGGCCAGATCGTCCACATCGGCTTTGTCGCCGACGGCACGATTGAGGCCGGCGAGGCCGTCACCGCCCTGGTCGACGCCGAGCGCCGCCACGCGATTATGCGCAACCACACCGCCGCCCACCTTTTACAGGCGGCCCTCCGCCAGGTGCTGGGCGACCATGTCCACCAGGCGGGCCAGCTGGTCGACGAACACGCCGTCCGGTTTGACTTCACCCACTTTGAACCGGTCTCGCCCGCCCAGATGGCCGAGATCGAGATGATCATCAACCATAAGATCATGGAATGCCTGCCGGTAACCACCACCGAGGAAGACCTCGAGACCGCCCGCAAGGAAGGGGCCATGGCCCTCTTCTCGGAAAAATACGGCGACCGGGTAAGGGTCGTTAAAGTCTCCGATTACTCGATGGAGCTCTGCGGCGGCACCCATGTGAAATCCACCGGCGAACTGGGCCTCTTCAAGGTCGTATCGGAAGCGTCGGTCGCGGCGGGCGTCCGCCGGATTGAGGCGGTCACCGGCTTCGGCACCCTCCAGATGCTCGACCGGCTGAACGGCACCCTCCACGAGGCGGCGGCGGCTGTCAAGTCCACCCCCGCGGAACTGCCCCACCGGCTGACCCAGATGGTCGCCGAGATGAAGGACAACGCCCGGGAGATTGTCATGCTCAACGGCCGCCTCGCCGAGGGCCAGATCGAACGGATGCGGGAAAACGTCCGGCGGGTAAACGGTGTCGCCGTCTTCAATATGTCCGCCCCCGGCACTGCGGTTGAAAACCTGCGGATGATGGGCGATAAGCTGCGGGATATGTTCCCCTGCTCCTGCGTCCTGATGAGCGGCGGGCCGAAGGAAAAGCAGATGTTCCTCTGCATGGTCGGTCCGGAGGCCGTTAAGAAGGGTGTCCACGCCGGCAAGATCATCAAAGAGGTCTGCGGCGCCACCGGCGGCAAGGGCGGCGGACGCCCCGACACCGCCCAGGGCGGCATCGGCGACCCGTTTAAGGTCGACGAGGCGATGGCGATGCTGGACGGGCTGATCGAAAAGGCCGTCCAGGCGTAAACAAGCGAAAAAAAGGAAAAACGGCCGGGGATTTCCCGGCCATACACCTGCAACGAAAGGAGGATTTCATCATGTCTGATTGCCTGTTCTGTAAGATCATTGCCGGGGAAGTCCCCAGCAAAAAGCTCTACGAAGACGAGCTCTGCTACGCCTTTTACGACATCGACCCCCAGGCGCCCACCCACTTCCTGGTGGTGCCGAAGGCCCACATCCCGGGGCCCCATGCCGTAACCGAAGAGAACGCGGCGGCGGTTGGCCACATCTACGCGGTTATCGCGAAGCTGGCGGCCGAGCTGGGGCTGGAAAACGGCTACCGGGTCGTCGCCAACGACGGGCCCGACGGCGGGCAGACGGTCGGCCACCTGCACTTCCATGTGCTGGCGGGCCGGAGCCTGGCCTGGCCTCCCGGCTGATAGGCAAAAACAAGTTTTTGCCTAATTTTACATCGGGACTGCATGCCTCCCTACGGTCGACACTTGTCCCGATCAAGGTATTTTTCTCGCCGCACATGTCGCCGAGAAAAATGTGATTTAATTTTTTGTGTGAAACATCAGGCTATTTGATTCAAAAATAACTGGGATGGGGAGCATAAGAATTTTTTCGGTCGGAATGTGTGTTTGACGTGGACAAATTCCCCCATCTTTTTAGATGGGGGTTTTGCCCGTTATATGATAAGGAGAGAAGAAAGATGGAAACCTATACTTTACATGTCGCCGGGGTTACCCGGGAGCTGCCCATCTGCCCGGTGAGCGACAAAATGAGCATCGCCGCCTTCGTCATGCTGGGCGACGTCGAACTGACCAAAGCCTGCGCCGCCGCGCTGCTGCCGAAATGCCCCGAGTTTGACGTCCTTTTGACGGCCGAGTGCAAAGGCATCCCGCTGGCCTATGAGATGTCGGCGATGTCCCATAAACCCCACGTCATCGCCCGCAAGGAGAAAAAGGTCTACACGATCGACCCGATCGAGGTGGTCGTCCGTTCGATCACCACCCAGCACGAACAGAAGCTGGTGCTGGGCCGGGACGACGTGGAGAAGCTCCGCGGCAAACGGGTGATGATCGTCGACGACGTCATCTCGACCGGCGAGAGCCTCGAGGCGCTGGAGAAGCTGGTGGAAGCCGCCGGCGGCATCATCGTCGGCAAAGCCGCCGTCCTCGCCGAAGGGGACGCGGCAGAGCGGGAGGATATCCAGTTCCTGGAAGAGCTGCCGCTGATTTTTACCTGAAAACTGCCTGCTTATAAAAACGGGGGTGTCCGTCTTATTGGACACCCCCGTCTGACTTCGTAAAACAAGTCTGGCGGAAACGTAAAAATCGGCGCTGGCGTTAAAGTAACAAAGAAACGTGCGGCATTAGAAGTTTAGGGTCAAGCCCTTTTTAAAGGGCTTGCGAGAATCCAAGGAGCAGAGCTCCTTGGCAGGTGACCGCTTTCTGTACTTCCGAAGCTGACCACAGCTTTGCCACTGATAACGAAGCGTGCGCAGCACCCAAAAAATACTCAAAAAAAGACTTTTTCGACAAGCTGACAGGGGTGTCCGTATGACCGGACACCCCTGTTTTTGTAATTTGGGTTAAAATACCCGCTTATTCCAAAACTTTTTCCGCCTCTTCCGCCATTCTGGCCCCGCCGGCCGGTCCCGGATGGAGGTGGTCGCCGGAGTCGTATGCCGGCAGCATATATCCCGGCTTCTCCGGGTCTTCCAGCACCTTCGCGAAGTCCACGAGCCCGTCGTAATCCCCGGCCGCCGCCTGCCGCCGGAGCCAGCCGTTAAACTTTTCCCACATCTCCAGCGTCTCGGGGCAGAACCCGCCCATCCCGCCGAAAGGGGTGACGGTGCAGCCGTACACCTTGACCCCCCGGTCCCGGAGGGTGTGCTGCACCCGGGAAAAACCGGCGGCGAGGGTCTCGACGGTGCACCGCTCGGAAAGGGGAGGGGACATCTCGCCGCTCTCCGGCTGGGTGATATCGTTCACCCCCATCGCGAGATAGACAGCCCGCAGCCCGTGGATGGACAAAATATCCCGGGGCAGCCGCGTCAGCCCCGCGTCCCCGAAGCAGTTTCCGCCCGCCTCGGCCATCCGCCCGCCGGTCGGCAGGAGCAGCCGGTTGCCGGCAATCCCGAGGTTTAAAAAGGCGCGCTGCCCCGGGAAGTTGTCCTGGATGTACTTTTCCAGCGGCCGGGTCCAGAACCCCATTTCGGTGATTGAATCCCCCAGCACCGCAACCGCCCCGGCCTCTTCGTTTCCGCAGAAGAGGTCGATGCCGCAGAGCGCCGGCAGAGGCCATGCCGCGGCGATATCTTCTGTAATCTGCCAGAGGGCGGGGTCAGCCGCAAAATCCGGCTTCCCGGTAAAATCCCCGGGGGCCGAGCGCTCCACCGGGAAGGCCCCGCTGGCCGACCGGGGCGGGAAGGCGTCCGACGGGAAGTAGAGGAGCACCGTCAGGGTATCCCCCGCTTTGACCGGCAAAAAGGCCTCGTCGCTCTCGGCAAGGCTGCCCGGGGCCAGCTGTAAAACCGGCTGGCCGCCGAAGGTGATCTCCGCCGAGCCCTTGCCGCTCCAGACGGTAACCGGCCCCATCCGCATCGGTTTATCCGGGCTCGCGTTCGCGAACCGCAGCCGCAGCGTGTCCCCCGTCAGGTTGGCAGTCCAGCGCAGCCGCGCCGTCCGTCCGGCGAAACCGCCGCCTTCCCGCATCTCCCGCTGGGCCGAAGCGAACGCCGTAATCCATTTTCCCATATTGTCCATTCCTTTCCGCCGGAGAGCAACTCCGGGCCGTCTGCCCAAATGATTACCTTTTATTATAGCAGAAACGCGCCGGGTACGCAATTCCTCTAAATTAAGCATATCCGGAAATGTGTTTGACACTTTGACGGGCAACAGCTCAAATCAAGCAGGAAAATCAATATCCCGTCCTCAGGCCGGGGACAAATTTCAGGCACAAAATGCCGGAACCCGTTGAAAACGGTCGTTCCATGTGCTACAATGGAAGAAAACGGCTGCCTGGGCGGCCACGAAAGGGGCAGTTATACAATGAAATATGATTTTACTTCTATTATGGACCGGACGGGGAAAGATTCGATTGCCGTCGAAAACATCCCGATCCCGGGCGTTACGGTGAAAGAGGGCTTTTCCCGGATTCCGATGTGGGTTGCGGATATGAATTTCCCGACCGTCCCGACGATTGTCGAGGAGGTCATCAAGCGGGCGCAGCACCCGGCTTTCGGATACTTCAGCCCTTCGAAGGAATACTTTGACTCGATCATCCGCTGGCAGAAGATCCGCCACGGGGTCGAAGGGCTGACGGCAGAGGATATTGGCTATGAAAACGGGGTCCTGGGCTGTGTCGCGTCGGCCCTCCGGGCATTTACCGCCCCCGGCGAGGCAATCCTCCTCCATTCCCCCACCTACATCGGCTTCACCGGCACCGTAAACAATGCGGGGCGGCGTATCGTCCACAGCGAGCTTTACCAGGATGAGCAGGGCGTCTGGCGGATGGATTATGAGGATATGGACCGGAAGCTGAAGGAAAACCATATCCATTTTGCTGTTTTCTGCACCCCCCACAACCCCACCGGCCGGGTCTGGGAGCGGGAAGAGATTGAAAAGGCGATGGAAGTCTACCGGAAAAACGACTGTGTTGTCGTTTCGGATGAGATCTGGAGCGACCTGATCCTCGAAGGGCATATGCATATCCCGACCCAGTCGGTCAGCGAGGACGCCAAAAACCGCACCATTGCGATTTATGCCCCTTCTAAGACCTTTAACCTGGCGGGCCTGATTGGTTCTTATCATGTTATTTATAACCCCTACCTCCGCGACCGGCTGGATGCCGAAGCCCGCGGCACCCATTATAATTCGATGAACGTGCTGAGCATGCACGCCCTGATCGGCGCCTACAAGCCGGAGGGGGAAGAGTGGGTCGACGAGCTCTGCCAGGTGCTGGGCGACAATGTAAATTATGCTTATGAGTACATCCTCTCCCATTTTAAAGGGGTCAAGCTTGCCAAGCCTCAGGGTACTTATATGCTTTACCTCGACTGTGAAGACTGGTGCAAGGCCCACGGCGTCAGTATGGACGAGCTGCTGAAAAAGGGCCCGGAAGTCGGCGTCATCTGGCAGGACGGTCGCCCGTTCAACCGCCCCTACGCGATCCGGTTAAACCTCGCCGTCCCTCACAGCCTGGTGATCGAGGCGATGGACCGGATGGATCAATATGTTTTTAACGCTTAACTGGTTTTGATGCTGCGCCGCCCCGGATTGCCCGGGGCGGTTTTTTATGCTAAGAACAGCGCCCAATTGGGATGCAGGGGTCCAATCGGGCGCTGTTTTTGGCGTTTGGGGCCGTTAAGACCGGGCGGCCTTCTGGTCGACCAGCTGCTGGACGATGACCGGGTTGGCCCGGCCGCCGGTTTTGCCCATGACCTGGCCGACGAGGGATTTGAGGGCGTTGGTCTTCCCTTTTTTAAAGTCGGCGATGGCCTTGGGGTTCCGGGCGATGGCTTCGTCGACCAGCCGCTCCAGCAGGACCGGGTCGCTCAGCTGCATCAGGTCATGCTCCCGGACGTAGGCGACGGGGTCCCGGTCGCCGTTCTTCCACAGCTCGTCCAGCACCTTTTTCCCGGTCGAGGAGTTGATCTGCCCGTCCGCCGCCATCGTCACCAGCCGGGCCAGGTGGGCAGGGGAGACGGGGATCTCCCGGAGGTCGTCCCCGCCGGAGGCCATCAGCCGGAAGACTTCGGTGAGGATCAGGTTGGCGGCCTGCCGGGGGTAGGCGGTCAGGGCGCAGGCGGCTTCAAAATAGTCGGCGATTTCGGGGGAGGCGGTCAGCTTTTCGGCGTCGTAGGCGGAGAGGCCGAAGTCCTGCACATACCGGGCCTTGCGGGCGTCGGGGAGGGCGGGGATGGAAGCTTCCCAGCCGGACAGCTGCTCCTCGCCCACCTCGATGGGGGCGAGGTCGGGGTCGGGAAAGTAGCGGTAGTCGTCCGCGTCTTCCTTCCGCCGCATCGAGAAGGTCTTGCCGGTCTTCTCGTCAAACCGGCGGGTTTCCTGGACGACCGTTTCCCCGGCTTCCAGAGCCTCCACCTGGCGGCGGTATTCATACTCGATCGCCTTCTGGATAAACTGGAAGGAGTTTAGGTTTTTCATCTCGGTGCGGGTGCCGAAGGGTTCGCCCGGCTTGTGGACCGATAGGTTGACGTCGCACCGGAGCGACCCTTCCTGCATCCGGCAGTCGGAAATGCCGGTGTAGAGGATGGTGGCCCGGAGCTTCTGCAGGTAGGCCACGGCCTCCTCCGCCGAGCGGATGTCCGGTTCCGAGACGATTTCGATCAGCGGCACGCCGCAGCGGTTGCAGTCGATATAGGTGCCGCCCCCGTCGTGGACGAGCTTTCCGGCGTCCTCCTCGATGTGGATGCGGGTGATGCCGATCCGTTTGGGGCCGGCGGAGGTCTCAATATCCAGGTGGCCGTGTTCGCACAGCGGCAGGTCGTACTGGGAAATCTGGTAGGCTTTCGGCAGGTCGGGGTAGAAGTAGTTTTTCCGGTCCTGTTTGGAGTAACGGGCGATGGTGCAGCCGGTGGCAAGGCCGGCCTTGACCGCGTATTCGACCACCTTGCGGTTTAACACCGGGAGGGAGCCGGGCAGGCCCATGCAGACGGGGCAGACGTGGGTGTTGGGTTCGGCGCCGAAGTCGGTGGGGCAGCTGCAGAAGATCTTGGTCTTTGTTTTCAGCTCCACATGGACCTCCAGGCCGATGACCATTTCATATTCGGAAGTAAAGGCAGGCATCTCGATTCATTCCCCTCTCATCAGGATGGTTGGCAGTCGGTTTCGTAGGCATAGCCGACGCGGTACAGGAGCGGTTCGGAAAAGGCCGGGCCGATCAGCTGCATCCCGACCGGCAACCCGTCCGCCGCCGCCCCGCAGGGCATCGACAGGCCGGGGAGCCCGGCGATATTGACCGGGACGGTGTAGATGTCCCCCAGGTACATCTCGAGGGGGTTTGCGGTCTTTTCGCCGATCTTGTAGGCAGTGGTCGGCGCCACCGGCGAGAGGATGCAGTCGCACGCGGCAAAGATCCGGCTGTAGTCCCGGGTGATCAGCGTCCGGACCTGCAGCGCCTTTTTGTAATAGGCGTCGTAGTAGCCGGAGGAGAGGGCGAAGGTCCCCAGCATAATCCGCCGCTTGACTTCCTCCCCGAAGCCTTCGCTGCGGGAGTTTTTGTAGAGGGAGGAGATGTCCTCGTAGTCCGGCGAACGGTAGCCGTAGCGGATGCCGTCGAAACGGGCGAGGTTGGAGGAGGCTTCGGCCGAGGAGATGATATAGTAGGCGGGGAGGGCGTGGGTGAGGGCCGGCATCGACACCCGGACGATCTCCGCCCCCAGGTCTTGAAACCGGCGGGCGGCCAGCTGGATCCCCTTCCGCACATCCTCCGACAGCCCTTCGCCGAAGAATTCTTCCGGCAGGGCAATTTTGATCCCCCGGATGTCCTGCCCCAGCTGGGAGGCGTAGGGGAGTTTGTCCATCCGGATGGAGGTCGAGTCCCGGCTGTCGTGGCCGGCGATGCAGTCCATCACCATCGCCGAGTCGGCCACATCCCGGGTCAGCGGCCCGATCTGGTCGAGGGAGGAGGCGAAGGCTATAAGGCCGTAGCGGGAGACGGTGCCGTAGGTGGGCTTCATCCCGACCACCCCGCAGAAGGCCGCCGGCTGGCGGATGGAGCCGCCGGTGTCGCTGCCGAGGGCAAAGGCCGCTTCATTTGCCGCTACCGCCGCCGCCGAACCGCCCGACGAGCCGCCCGGCACCCGGCTCGGGTCCCGGGGGTTGTGGGTGATCTGGAAAAAGCTGTTTTCGGTGGAGGAGCCCATCGCGAACTCGTCCATGTTCAGTTTCCCCAGGGTGACGGCGCCGGCTTCCTCCAGCTTCTCGATGACGTGGGCGTTATAAGGCGGGATAAACTGCTCGAGCATCCGGGAGGCGCAGGTGGTGGTGACCCCTTTGGTGCAGATGTTGTCCTTAATCCCCACCGGGACGCCGGCGAGGGGGGAGAGGGTTTCTCCCCGGGCGCGGCGGCGGTCGGTTTCCGCCGCCTGTCCCATTGCTTTCTCTTCCAGTATCGAGAGGTAGGCCCGGATGGAAGGGTCGTTTTCCCGGATGGATGCGAGGTAGGCTTCCGCCGCCTGGACAGCGGTCAGTTCGCCCGACCGGAGGCAATCACTCAGCTGCCGGAGGGAAAGCGACGTTATTTCTTTTGCGTTCATATTCTGATTCCCCATTCTCCTCTGTAATTTTGCAGGTTATCGGATTATTCCACCGTCTTCGGCACCGTCAGGTAGACCCCGTCGGTGGTCGGCGCGCCCGCCAGCATCTCCGCCCGGGTGAAGGAAACGGCGGGTGTATCTTCCCGGAAGACGTTGCGGATCGGGACGACATGGGCAGTGGCCGGTACCCCTTCGGTGTCCAGCGCCGAGAGCTGGTTGGCGAAGGCGATGATCTCCCCCATCTCCTCCGGCAGCCGGCGGCGTTCCTCGTCGGTGAGGGAGAGGCGGGCGAGGTTTGCGACCTTTTCGATGTCGATCAGCGGGGCGTCCTGGCGCTTCCGCTCCCGGACCCCCTCCTGCTTGAACCCTTCTAAGAGGCCCAGCACTTCCAGCTGTTCGGCGCTGACGGCCGAAGGGGCGTTGGTCATCGGGCAGGAGGCGTCCTTGACCTTGGGGAAGGCGATGACCTCTCGGAGCGAGTCGGCGCCGCAGAGGATCATCACGAGCCGGTCCAGCCCGAAGGCGAAGCCGCCGTGGGGCGGGGTGCCGTAGCGGAAGGCGTTGACCATAAAGCCGAACCGGTCCTGAATCTCCTCCTCCGAGAAGCCGAGGGCCTCAAACATCCGCTTCTGCACCTGCTGGTCGTGGATCCGGATGGAGCCGGAACCCAGCTCGGTGCCGTTTAGGACGACGTCGTAGGCCTGCGCCCGCACCCGGCCGGGGTCGGTCAGCAGGTAGGGGAGGTCCTCCGGATAGGGCATCGTGAAGGGGTGGTGGCTGGCAACCCAGCGCTTTTCCTCCTCCGACCACTCAAACTGCGGGAAATCGGTGACGAAGAGGAACTTGTAGTCGTTTTTGTCCCGCAGCCCCAGCATGTCGCCGATGTCCAGCCGCAGCGCCCCCAGCACCCGCCGGACCGCCGCCAGCTTGTCGGCGCAGAAGAGGATAAAGTCCCCCGGTTTGGCGCCGACGGCCTCGATGATCGCCCGGATGTCCGATTCGGAGAAGTATTTGGTCAGGATCGAGTAGACCTCCCCGTCCGGCCGGAGGGCAATCCAGGCCATCCCGCCGGCGCCGTAGCCCTGGGCTTTGCGGGTCAGCTCGTCGATGGCCGAGCGGGTGAAGGCGCTGCCGCCGGGGACGCAGATCGCCCGGACGACCCCGCCGGTGTCGGCTACTTTCCGGAAGACCGAGAAGCCGCAGACCCGGGCGATATCGGTGATGTCGACAATCGGCAGGCCGAAGCGGATGTCCGGCTTGTCGGAGCCGTAGACGTCCATCGCCTCCTGCCAGGTCATCCGGGGGAAGGGTTCGGTGATGTCCAGCCCCTTCATCTCCCGCATGATCTTCTTGAACAGGCTCTCAAGATGTCTAAAAATATCCTCCTGCTCCACAAAGGACATCTCCATGTCCACCTGGGTAAATTCCGGTTGGCGGTCGGCCCGGAGGTCCTCGTCCCGGAAGCAGCGGGCGATCTGGTAATACCGGTCGATCCCGCCGACCATCAGGAGCTGCTTGTAGATCTGGGGGGACTGGGGGAGGGCGTAGAAGCTGCCGGGGTGGACCCGGCTGGGGACCAGGTAGTCCCGGGCCCCTTCCGGGGTGGATTTGCAGAGCATCGGGGTTTCGACGTTTAAAAAGCCCTTTTCATCCAGGAAATCCTCCACCACCCGGACCAGTTTGTGGCGGGTCCGGAGGTTCCGGCAGAGGGAAGGGCGCCGGAGGTCTAAATAGCGGTAGCGGAGCCGCAGATCCTCCCGCACCTGGATGTTGTCCTCCAGCTCGAAGGGGAGCGGGTCGGCCTGGGAGAGGATTTCCAGATGCCCGGCCGCCAGCTC
>DVHA01000072.1 GCA_018712425.1 Candidatus Faecivivens stercoravium
CTTTGCCTTCCTGCGCCGCCTGGCGCATCTTTTTCAGCTCGATGAGCTCCTTCATCTCCTTCTGGCGGAGCTCCTGTTCGGTGAGTTTCCTTTTTTTCTTTGCCAATGTATTTTCACCTTCCCCCGCCGGACGGGCGGAATCACATGAATTGAAAAGGAATCCGGTTCCCTTTCGCCTGATTGTTCAATTATACCAACTCTTCTGGCAAAAATCAACCGGAACAGTCGTCAAATTTGCGAATATTTTACAAACTTTTTCCCATCCCGCGGGGCCCAGTCCATCCTGCCCGCGCGGGAGTTACAGGAGGCGCGTACAGATGGATGAAAACTGGATTTTACCGGCAGACAAGCTCGCCGCCCGGATGGGCCTGCCCCGGGTCCTTTCGGCCTGCCCGGCCCCGATGGGCGAGGGGGAGGAAGGGTATTCCGGCGCCGCCCTTTTCCGGCTGCAGGCCGGGTTTGCAGGGGGCGGGGAAGGGAGCTTTGTCTGCAAAAAGACGAGCTTAAGGGAGCGAGAGGCGACCGAGAGGCTCTTTTTACAGGGCCGGGGGTATACGCCGGCGGCTCTCAGCTGCGGCCCGGACGGGGAAGGGGAGGGCTGGATGATCATGGAAGACATCGGCCGGAAAGCCCCCCTCCCGGAAGACCGCGCCTGCTGGAAGCGGCAGGCGGCGGAGGCCTTTGCCGCCATCCACATGGACAACTTCGGGAAAGGGGCGGAGATGCCCTGGCTCCCGGCGGCGGACGCGGAATACTGGGATTTTTTCACCCACGCCCTTTCGGCCGGCCACTTTGAGCGGTTCTGCCGGGAAGACGAAGCTTTTGCGGCCGAATACGGCGGGAAGCTGCCCGCCCTCCGGGAGGCCGCCGCCTCCTTTTCGGCGGGGATGGCAGCCCTTTTTGAGGCGGGGACGGCCAATACCCTCACCCACGGCGATGTCCAGACGATGGACGGCGACCACGTTCGCTGCCGGGGCGGGCGACCGGTGGTCATCGACTTTGGCTTCTGCCGCTACGCGCCCCTGTACATCGACCTCACCGACTATTTCCGGCCGGAAGAGTGGGCGCTCTGCTGGGAGACGTACCGGGCACAGGGGCTCCGCCTCGGAAAACAGGACTTCCTGGAGGGCTGCCGGACTGCCGCCCGCTACCCGGGGTTTGCTTACCTCTTCCCGGCGCTGATGGCCTGGAAGCGGGGGGAACCGGAACGGCTCCGGCGCTGTATGCGCCTTTTGGGGCTGTAAACCGGGCGGGAGCGGCCGGTACTGAATGAATATAAGAAGGAATTTCTACTTTTTGCATAAAAACCGGGCAGATAGATTGACAGTGTATTTTATCCAAATCCGGGGACGCATAACTGTACAAAACGATTAGAAAATAGGGTAAAAGTAACCTTTTTCGACGAAACCGGAAACAAAAACGGGTAAAATCCGTTATTTAAGGATAAATATCAGGAAAATCAGCCGGTTTTTGCAAATAGATGGTGAATATCTCTTGATAAGCCCATTTTCTTCAAAATTTTGGGATGAACGATTTTTCGTTATACAAAGTACACAAACCGCAAATTTAATCTTTGGCGAAATGAAGTCTAGGCAGATTTCGAAAAATTTGTTATACTACATTCAACGGAAATTGTTCCACAACATTTAGGAGGTTCTTACATCATGGCAAGTCTTTCGCTGAAAAACATTTATAAGAAATATGCCGGCGGCGTCACCGCCGTTTCCGACTTCTGCCTGGAAATTCAGGACAAGGAGTTCATCGTCCTGGTCGGCCCTTCCGGCTGCGGTAAGTCCACCACCCTGCGTATGATCGCCGGCCTGGAGGAAATTTCCGAGGGCGAGCTCTACATCGGCGACCGCCTGGTCAACGACGTTGCCCCGAAGGACCGCGACATCGCGATGGTTTTCCAGAACTACGCGCTGTACCCCCACATGACCGTTTTCGACAACATGGCGTTCGGCCTGAAGCTCCGCAAGACCCCGAAGGATGAGATCAAAAAGCGCGTTGAAGAAGCCGCCCGCATCCTCGACATCACCCACCTGCTCGACCGTAAGCCGAAGGCTCTGTCCGGTGGTCAGCGTCAGCGTGTTGCGCTGGGCCGTGCGATCGTCCGTGAACCCCAGGTCTTCCTTCTGGACGAACCGCTGTCCAACCTGGACGCGAAGCTCCGTGCCCAGATGAGAACCGAGCTGTCCAAGCTTCACCTCCGCCTCGGCACCACCTTCATCTACGTTACCCACGACCAGACCGAAGCTATGACCATGGGCGACAGAATCGTCGTTATGAAGGACGGCTTCATCCAGCAGGTCGATACCCCTCAGCATCTGTACGATATGCCCGCTAACGAGTTCGTTGCCGGCTTCATCGGCTCGCCCCAGATGAACTTCCTCGACGCCCGCCTCGAGAAGGAAGGCGACAAGTACATCGTCCGCTTCGGCGACTACTTCTGCGTCGTCCCCGCTGCTAAGGCTGCCGCCGCTACCGCTGAGCTGGAAGCTCATGTCGGAAAGGAAGTTACCCTCGGCATCCGTCCTGAGAACCTGAAGGACGAAGAGGCTGTCATCAACGCTGCTACCTCCGGTGTCATCGACGCGAAGGTCGAAGTCACTGAAATGATGGGCGCTGAGATCTACCTCTATGTCACCTGCGCAGACATGCCTCTGACCGCCCGTGTCAGCCCCAGAAACACCGCCCGCGTCGGCGACGTCATCAAGATGGCCCTCGACCTCAACTCGATCCACCTGTTCGACAAGGAAACCGAGAAGACCATCCTCAACTAATTCGTCTTTTTGCAAGGCGTACCGTCCGGTTTGGGCGGTACGCCTTTTGTCATGCTTATTCTGCTGCCATGGAAATTGATTTTTGTTCTTGTGGTATTGAATGTTTATTTCGCTGCCCTTAAGGCAGCGA
>DVHA01000073.1 GCA_018712425.1 Candidatus Faecivivens stercoravium
GTGCGCAGCACCCAAAAAATGCTGATAAATGACTTTCGATAAGCTGAAAGAGGTTGGTTATGAAGGCGAGACAGTTTCTAAAAAACACCGTGATCCTGGCGGTGGGGGCGGTGGTGCTGCGGCTCATCGGCATCGGGTTTTCGGGGTGGCTGACCCGGAAAATTGGAAGCGAAGGGATGGGGCTGTTCCAGCTGGTCTTCACCATCTACAACTTTGCCTCGACCCTGGCGACGTCGGGGATTTATCTGGCGGTGACCCGGCTGGTAGCCGAGGAGCTGGGGAAAGGGAAATACGGCCGGGCGGCCGCGGCGATGCGGGTGTCGATGGTCTTCGGGGCGGTGGTGAGCGCCGGGGCGGCGGCCTTCCTCTGGTTCGGCGCGCCCTATATCGGCGTCCATATCCTCCAGGACGGGCGGACGGTCAGGTCGCTGCGGGTGCTGGCGGCGGCGCTGCCGTTCATGGCCTTTTCATGCAGCCTCAGGGGGTACTTTTTCGCCATCCGGGAGGTCTGGAAGACCAATACCAGCCAGATTCTTGAACAGCTTATCCGGATTGCCGTCGTCGCCCTCGCCTTCCAGATTGTCCTGCCGAAGGGGCTGGAATGGGCCTGCGTCGGGATTGCGCTGGGGTCGGTCGGCGGGGAGGCGGTGGCCTTCTGCTACACGCTGACCCTTTACCTGCGGGATAAGCATAAACGGACGTTTGTAAAAGAGAAAAGCGCCGTCATGGCCCGGCCGGTGCTGGCGATTGCCGGTCCGGTGGCCCTCTCGGGGTATTTAAAGGCGGCCCTCTCGTCGATTGAGAACATCCTCGTCCCCCGGGGGCTGAGGCGGTACGGGGCGGACACCGCCACCGCCCTCGCCCAGTACGGGATGATGGAGGCGATGGTGATGCCGGTCCTCAATTTCCCGGCGGCGCTGATCGCCTCCTTTTCAAACCTCCTGGTGCCGGAGGTGGCCGAGTGGCGGGCGACCGGGAAGACCGGGGAAATCGCAAAACTGACCGGGCGGGTGCTGCGGGTGACCCTCCTCTTCGCGCTGCCGGTGTCGGCGGCGTTTATCTGCTTCGGGGAGGAGCTGGGCGGGGCGATCTACGGCAACCCCGAGGCGGGGAAGATGCTCTGGATTATGGCCCCCCTCACCCCGATCCTCTACCTCGACACGGTGGCCGACGCGCTGCTGAAAGGGATGGACCAGCAGGTCGCGGTCATGCGCTACTCGATCATCGACTCGGGGCTGAGCGTCCTCTTACTTTACACCCTCCTACCCCTCTTTGGGGTCAAGGGGTACATCACCGTCCTCTTTTTCACCAGTTTTGTCAACGCCTCCCTCAGCATCTCCCGGCTCTCCAAGGTCGTGCGGATTCCCTTTAACTTCTCCCGCTGGATCGGGCGGCCGATGCTGGCGGCCGGGGCGGCCGGGGCGGTGACGATGCTGGTGATGCGGGGGGCGGCGCTGCCGGACGGGTGGCGGGCAGGGGTTGGGATTGTCCTTCTCGCCCTGCTGTACGCCGCCGCGCTCTACCTTTTGGGGATTGGGCGGCGGACGATGCGATGGAGCAGGCGTCTGCGGTCGCAGACGCAATGATATCCGCCTCCGGCGGGTGATGAATGATATTGCCCCTGCGGGGCAGTGATATTCGCTCCTTCAGAGCGAATGAAGGTAGGCCGCAAGCGGCCTTTGATTGAAAAAGTTCCCGTACAGTTTCGGATAGCCTGTACCGGCAGCCTTACCGGAAGGCGGCGGCGCAGAGGTTTTTGGCAATCTTCCGGGACACTTTTTAAATCATCGCGAAGCGATACCTTCACTCGCCGAAGGCGAATTTCACTGCCCCGCAGGGGCAATTTCACTTTTCACCCGGCTGAAAGCCGGATTTCACTGAAAAAGGGTTATGGCATTCAAAAGCCATAACCCTTTTTCTCATTCCTCGATGACCTGGCAGCCGGCGAGGAGTTCCGGCTTATACTTCATGCTGTCCGCCTCGGTAATCGTCCGGACGACCTTCGCCGGGACGCCCGCCGCGAAGGAGTTCGGCGGGATGTCCCGCGTCACCACCGCCCCGGCGCCGATGACGCAGCCGTCCCCGATTGTGACCCCCGGGCAGACGGTGACGTTCGCCCCAAACCAACAGCTGTTTCCGATGTGGACGGGTTTCGCGTAGCAGAGCCGCTTGACCTCCCCATTCTGGTCGAGCATCTCATTGCGCTCGGAGGCGACCATCGGGTGGACCGGGGTGACGATCGAGCAGCCGGGGCCGAAGTTGACATCGTCCCCGATGGTCACTTCGGCGTCGTCCTGGACGGTGAGGTTGAAGTTGGCGAAGACCCGGTTGCCGACCTTGGTGTGGCAGCCGTAGTGGAAGTAGATCGGGCCCTGCATCCGGACGCCCTCGCCCATCTCCCCGAGGATCTCGTGGAGGATCTGGTCGCGCTTTTCGTACTCGTCCTCCATCGTCATGTTGTAGACGGTGTTCAAATTGTGGGTCTTGAGCTTTTTGGCGACCAGCTCCGGTTCCCCGGGGCAGAAAAGCACCCCCACGAAAATTCTTTCTTCCGGTGTCATGAAAAATTCCTCCTTGCAAAAAGGCCGCGCCCAGAGTTCCGGACGCGGCCGGCCTTTTTCTCATACCTCCATTATAGCGGAAGCCGGGAAAAGGCGCAAGGTTTTTTGAGACTGTCGAAAAACAAGTTTTTCGACAGAATAACATCCGGGCTGCATGCACTCCCTACGGTCGCACACTTGCCCGGATCAAGGTATTTTTTCCGCCGCACATGTCGCCGGAAAAAATGTGATTTAAATTTTATACCGCATCGGAAGGTCTCTGTTTTTTTCAACAGAACTTTTTCGACAAGCTGATTTTTCATCTTTTGATAAATTGCCTGGGTAAGCAGGCCCGGTTTAACGCAAAAGGGACAACCTTTCCCCTTAAGCGAAAGCGACCGTCTTCAGGTCCAGAGAACCTTCCCCGTCGAAGCTGAAATAGAGGGCGGACTTGCCGGAAACCTCGATCGGGAAGGAGACTTCGGTCCAATCCTTGCTGTCCACCGAAAGGGCGCCGCCGCCCAGCGGCTTTTCGCCCTTCTCGTCGGCCGAGATGGCGGCCGAACCGGCAAAGCTGCCGCGGACGGTCAGGGTCAGCGTCTTCGCGCCGTCAAATGTGAAATACTTGTACCCCACCTTGCTCCCCTTCTCGATGCCGGTGATATACTGTTCGGTATGCTCGGCGCCGGTCTCCTCAGCGGTGATGCGGGTCTGCCGCTTCATGACCGGGTCGTTGTAGTCGATGCGGGACATGGTGGTCTCGCTGGTGATGTGGCAGGCGATGGCGGCGGGGTAGGCACCCTCGCCTACGAGCGGCCCGCCGTTTAAGCCGCAGCTGGTGATCTCGACCTGCTTAATCGAGCCGTCGGGCGCGATTTCAATCGGTTCGGCGCAGCCCTGGCGGGAGAACTCGGTGCCGTTGGTCTGGCGGTGGTAGAAGATGTACCACTGGCCGTTCGCCTCGACCATGCCGCCGTGGTTGTTGCCGAGGGTGTAGACCGGGGTTTCGCGGCCGTCCAGGCCGATGTCGCCGTTGGAGACGATCGTCCCGCCGTAGACATAGCCGGAGTCGGGCTTGTCCGAGACGGCGTAGCAGAGCTCGTGGGACTTGTGGCTGGAGTAGACGAAGTAGTACTTGTCCCCGACCTTGCGGATGGAAGAGGCCTCGAAGAAGCCGTGGCCCTCAAAGCCGGTGCCGGCGGTGTGATGGCCGCCGGGGATGCAGACCCGGGGTTCTTCCTTGGTGGTCAGCATGTCCGGTTCCAGCTCGACGACCATCCCGTTTTCGCCGAACTCCGGCATCCGGATGCTGAGTTTCTGCATCCGCTCCTTGATCTGGGGGTTAATCTTCATCTCTTTTTCACAGGCGGGGGCGAAGCCGTAGTAGAGGTAGACCCGCCCGTCCGAATCGGTCAGCACCGCCGGGTCGAAGGGCATGTGCTCCTGGAGGGTCGCGCCGCCCCGGATGCTCTCGGGGTAGTGGACATGGCCGTAGAATTTGAAGGGGCCGGCGGGGGAATCGCTGACCGCGACGCCGATCTCGGGGTAGAAGGAGTAGCAGTAGTAGAGGTAGTACCGCCCGTCGGGGCCGCGGGTGACGTCGGGGGCCCAGAGCTGCATCTTGTCCTCCTTGTTGGAGGGGTCGTCGGTGCGATGGTAGATGACCCCCTCATACCGCCAGTCGGTCAGGTCATCTTCCGGCGCCGACCAGGTGACATAGTCGCCTTCGCAGTATTTGACGCCGCCCGCCCGGTCGTGGGAGCCGTAGATGTAGACCCGGCCCTCAAAGAGGTGGGGTTCCCCGTCGGGGACATATTCGTAAAGGGGGAGATAGGGGTTATAAGCCTGTTTCATTGCAATACTCCTTTCCAAAGCTGCATCCAAATCGAAAGAAAGGGCGGTTTCGGACGGAATGTTCACGCGCACGGAACCGCGCTAGTAAATTTTACCATCTCTATCCTATCATATGGAGGGGCAGATGTCAAGGGGGAAAAGAAAAACAGGAGACCGGTGACGGTCTCCTGACTGGTTATTTCCGATTCGGTTTTCTTTTAACCGCCAACAGTTTCATATAATCGCCAAACGCTTCCGTACCGGCCGGTTCAAACATGACCCATTTCCCGTCCCGATAGGTTTCCGCGGCATCATACTGCCTGCAAACGGCCTCGGAAAGGGTGTCTCTGATTGTTTCAAACTTTGCCCTTTCCTCTTTGCCGAAGATCACCATGAAACCCATGCAGCCCTCTCTGGCGTAGAGGGCGCAAAGGGTTTTGCTGCCCCTGCGGTATTTATACTCATACGTCCAGTTCTTGCCGCCGGGATTCCACAGCCGCTCCATTTCATATTTTTCGTCGATGGCCCGGCAGAGCGCCTGCCAGACCTCAAATAAGGGCGGCCCGAGCAGTTCGGCCAGCACAGCCGGGGACGGTGCGTGTTCCAACATGGTATCCCCTCCGTTATTTTTCATCCATCTTCATAGGCGCGGGCCCCGGAACCGGCTGATCCGCGTCGATCACCGCCCGCCGGGCCTGAAAGAGGGCCGAGAGGAAGAAGACGTCAACGAGAATCGAGACGACCCGCATGATGACGCCGACGTTCGGGAGGAGCCCGGTAAACCCGTCCAGCATCGCCCAGCCGCCGCAGAGGACATACCCCACCCCGACCCACCAGCGCCGCTGGGCGAGGATCCCCTCCACCTTCTCCGACTTCCCCCGGACGAGCGTCCGGCAGTATTCGAAGGTGAGGAGGGCCAGCACCACCGACGCCGCCGTCCCGGCGATGTAGGCCGCCCCTTCCAGGAAGGCAAACCACCCGCCCGAGAGGGTAAAGCCGATAATCTCAATGACGGCGCAGGGGATGAGCACCAGGGCGCAGAGCACCCCCAGCGGGAACCGCCGCGTCCGCCTCCCCCACCGGGCCATCCCCCAGGTGAGGAAGACCGCCGCCAGCAGCAAGAAGATGCTCCCGATCCCCGGCGCGACCATCAGCCGGGCCGCCAGCAGGAACACCCCGCCCATGATGAGGGTGAGGCCCTTCATCTCGGGGGTGGAGGGGATCTTGTCCCGCCGGAATCGTTTCTTTTTCAGTTCGTTTCGTTTCAAAGTCTTCCTCCAGTCGTGGAAATCCGTTTCAATCGTATCGCTGTCAAAACCCACCGGGCGGCCATGGACTTCCGAAGACCGGCCTCCCACGGCCGGTCTCACGCGGTTGGTTCGGGTGATGCGGCCGCGTCGAACAGCGGGTCCAGGGCCCGCGAGGGTCCTGGCAGAGTCCAGAGACAGAGTCTCTGGTCCATCCAAGGGAACCTTGGTCGCTGCCTTAAGGGCAGCGAAACAAACACTCAATACTAAAAAGACAAAATTACGCTACCCAGATTTTCGCCTCTGGGTCCAGCCGCATCCGGGAGGCCGGGGTCCGCTTGCGCATGACCAGCGAGAGGGCGAAGGCGACCGGCCCAACGCGGCCGAGGTACATCTCGACAATCATCGCGATCAGCGCGGCGGGGCCGGAATTCGCGGTGACGCCGCAGGTGAGGCCGACGGTGCCGAAGGCGCTGGCCGATTCGTAGAGGGCGTCGACCATCGTCGTGGCGGCGCCGGTCTTAAAGAGGACGGCAGCGACCACTATCAGCAGCATGCCCGAAAGGACCGCAACCGCCAGCGAGCGGTAGACGGTGCCGTGGCTGACCCGGCGGCCGAGGATGGTGGTGTCCTCATCCCCGCGGATGACCGAGATGACGGTCATGAAGATAATGAGGGCGGTGGTGTTCTTGATGCCGCCGCCGGTCGAGCCGGGGGCCGCGCCAATGTACATCAGGAGGGTCGAGAGCAGCTTGGAGGTATCGTGCATCTCCGTCTGGTTGAAGGAGGCAAACCCGGCGGTGCGGCAGGTGACCGACTGGAACATCGAGTTGACCACCTTGTCGATAAAGTTCATGTTGCCGATGGTGGCGGGGTTGCTCCATTCGATGATGAGGAAGAGGACGCAGCCGCCTACCAGCAGGCAGGCGGTCGTCACCAGCACGACCTTGGTGTGGAAGTGGAAGATCTTCTTCCGCTTCCAGGTGAGGAGGTCCTGCCAGACGATAAACCCGAGGCCGCCGCAGATGATCAGCAGCATGACAACCGTCAAGAAATAGGGGTTATGCTGCACCGGGATCAGGCTCCCGTCCTTCATCAGCATCCCGAAGAGGTCAAACCCGGCGTTGCAGTAGGAGGAAATCGCGAAAAAGACGGACATATACAGCCCGTACCAGCCAAACTCCGGGATCAGCACCGGCATAAACAGGACGGCGCCGATCAGCTCGGTCACGAAGGTGACCTTGATGACCATGCTTAAAAGCTTCATCGTGTTGGCGCGGGAATCGGCGCTGATCGACTCCTGGGCCAGCTGGGCGTTGCGGAGCCCCACCTTGCGGCGGGTGATGCTGTAAAAGAAGGAGGTCATCGTCACCAGCCCCAGGCCCCCGACCTGGATGAGGCTGATGATCACCGTCTGCCCGAAGAGGGAGAAGTGGAGGTAGGTATCATAGACCGTCAGCCCGGTTACACAGGTGGCCGAGGTGGCGACAAAGAGGGCGTTTAAAAAGGGGGTGAACTCCCCTTCCCGGCTGGAGACCGGCAGCGTTAAGAGGACGGCGCCCGTCAGGATAACCAGCGCAAAGCTGGCGGCGATTAAAAACGCGGGGTTCTGTTGGATGAAGCCCTTTGGCAGGTAAAGCGGGATCTTGCCCCTGCGGGCTGGATGATGCGGCATAAAAGCCCCTCCTAAATGTCAAATTTCCTATATTATAACAACTCCCGCGCCCAATTTCAACCGGCAAACAGGGCCTCTTCGCGTCAAAAAGGCAAGAGAAACCCACCCGGGAGAAAAAAACATTTGCTTTTTAGCCGGAAATGGTATATAATGGGGTATGTAAGTCCGGCGAAGAACGCCGGAGTATAAAAAATAAATAAAAGTTGATATGCCTCCTTAGTTAAATGGATATAACAAACCCCTCCTAAGGGTTAGTTGTGGGTTCGATTCCCGCAGGGGGTGCCAAAAGACGCTGCAAGCCCCTGGCGACATGGGTTTGCAGCTTTTGTTCATGCCCGTCCCGCCGGGGCGGCTTTGGCAGGAAGGGGTGGCCGCAGATGAAAGAAAAGCTCGCCGATGCCGTATACGGCAAAATCCGGGACGCGATTATGACCGGGGAACTCGCCTCCGACGAGCTGATCCAGGAACAGCGGGTCGCCGACCGGTACGGCATCAGCAAGATCACCGCCCGGGAGGTGCTCCAGCGGCTCTGCCACGACAAGTACTTAAAAAGCTTCCCCCGCAAAGGGTACCTGATCGTCGACCTCTCCCCCGCCCAGCTGAATATGCTCCAGAAGCTCCGCTACCAGGTGGAGGCGCTGGCGCTGAAAGAAATCGTCCGCCACTGCGCCGACCGGGAGCTGGACGAACTGGAAACCATTTTAGGCGTCCCCTCCCCGCCCCAGCACGACCCCTATGGGACGGTCAACTCCCGGTTCCACCTCCAGATCGCCCGGATGAGCAAAAACCCCTACCTCTACGATACGATCTACGGATTTATCGGGCTCGTCTGCCGCTACGCGATGACCGTCGGGAAAGGGACGGTCATCGACACCGACGACCACCACTGGGAGATGCTCCGCGCCCTCCGGCGGCGGGATATCCCGGCGGCGCTGGAAGAGCTGCGGCTGGATTTGCAGCTGGAAAAGGACGAAGTATGAAAAAAGCGGGGCTTTTTTCAGTGAAATTCGGCCTGCGGCCGAGTGAAGGGTGAAATTGCCCCTGCGGGGCAGTGAAAAGTGAAGGTATCGCTTCGCGATGATTTAAAAAAGCGCCTCTGTCCCGTTAGTGGGAAAAGGAAACAGCAAACACCCCCGATACGCGGTTTTGTCACCGGGTACCGGGGGTGTTTGGTTTGCATTTTAATCGTCCCGCAGGGACACCTTCACTTGCCGCAGGCAAATTTCACTGCCCCATAGGGGCAATTTCACCTTTCACTCGTCCCGAAGGGACGAATTTCACCGGCTTCGCCATCCGGCGAAGCCTCACTTCCCGCTGACCATCAGCCGGTTTACCAGAACCGACGGCGCGCCGACGCAGTAGGCACGGGTCATGATGAAGGGGGAGATCATCAGGTCGTCC
>DVHA01000005.1 GCA_018712425.1 Candidatus Faecivivens stercoravium
TTAAGCGTGCGGCTGTCGGGGGAGATCGACCAGGCGGGGGCCGCCGTCCTCCGGGAAAAGATCGACCAGGCGGCGGAAAGCTGCCTGCCCCAGACGCTGATGCTCGACTTTTCCGGCGTCACCTTCATGGACTCCAGCGGCATCGGCCTGGTTATGGGGCGCTACCGGATGATGAAGACGATGGACGGGGAGCTGCTGGTGACCGGCGCTTCCCCGCGGGTCAAGCGGCTGATGCAGATGGGCGGGCTGGACAAGCTCCCGATCTTCGGCGGGAGCGTCCGGCCGGAAAAGGCGTAAAACGAGGAAAGGAAAGGATATTGACATGAAAGCGATCAACACCATGACCCTGACGTTTGACAGCCTGGAGGCAAACGAGAGCTTCGCCCGCAGCGCCACCGCCGGCTTTTTCACCCAGCTCGACCCGACCGTAGAGGAGCTCTGCGACATCCGCACCGCCGTCAGCGAAGCGGTCACCAACGCGATTGTCCACGGCTACCGCCGGGAAAAAGGGAAGGTCAAGCTCACCGCGCGGATCTATCCCGGGCGGAAGATTTCGGTCACCGTGCGGGACAGCGGCTGCGGCATCGCCGATATCGAAAAGGCGATGGAGCCGCTTTACACCACCGACCCGGAAGGGGAACGCTCCGGCCTCGGCTTCTCGGTGATGCAGTCGTTTATGGACAGCGTAAAGGTCTCCTCCGCCCCGGGGAAGGGGACCGCCGTCACCATGCAGCGCACCCTCTCCCCCCTCCCGGACGACGGCGGGGTAATCGTGGATTTCTCCTGCCGGGGGGCAGAAATATGAAGGAACACCCGGATAACCACCGGGAGGGGAAAAGCCAGGAGGAGCGGGACCGTTTTATCCTCTCCAACATGGGGCTTGTCCACGCGCTGGCCCACCGGCTGAAAGGCCGGGGGATCGAGTACGAAGAGCTGGTCAGTGCCGGCTGCGTCGGGCTTTTGAAGGCGGCCGACGGTTTTGAGCCGGAACGGGGGCTGAAGTTTTCCACCTATGCCGTCCCGGTCATCTTAGGGGAGATGAAACGGCTTTTCCGGGACGGCGGCACCGTCAAGGTCAGCCGTTCCCTCAAAGAGCTTTCGCTGAAGGCACTGCGGGAGAAGGAACGCTTAAGCGTCGAGCTGGGCCGGGAACCCCGGCTGGACGAGCTGGCGGAAAAGCTGGGCATCAGCCGGAGCCTCTGCGGCGAGGCGCTGTCGGTCAGCCTCCCCGCCCTCTCGCTGACGGTGAGCGACGACGACGAGGACGGCGGGCAGCTGGACCTGCCGGTCCAGTCGCCGGAGGAGATGCTCACCGACCGGCTGACCCTGCGGCAACTGCTGGATGAACTGGACCCGGCCGACCGGGAGCTGTTGATCCTCCGCTATTTCCGGGAAAAGACCCAGGTCGAAACGGCGGCCCTCCTCGGCATGACCCAGGTACAGGTCTCCCGGAGGGAAAAGAAACTGCTGGCCCAGATGCGGGAAAAGATGCTGTAACCCGCGCCGGATGATTTTGCCCATAGCCCCGCAGCAGCGGGGCTTTTTCGCGCCCTTTGTTATTCATATTATAGCATACCGAAGTATAAAATACAATTTATATCTTTAATTTTGCGCATAATGAATGGAAATAGTCTATAATATTTGGATAAAACGACTGACGGCGATCCATTTTTACTGGATAGATTGCCGGTTGGAAGAAAATATTTTAGAATTTTTCTAAAATCCCTTGACAAACCGTTCCCGTTGGGTTATAATAGAGCCATACCGGACAGCAGTCCGGATGAAAACCAGTCAATCCGCCTGAAAAGGCATTTTTAAAAGAGAAAGGATGTATGCACGATGAAAAAGTTTGTTTGCAGCGTTTGCGGTTATGTTTACGAAGGCGAGGCCGCTCCCGAGAAATGTCCCCAGTGCGGCGCTCCCGCTTCCAAGTTCGTTGAGCAGTCCGGCAGCATGAGCTGGGCTTCCGAGCACGTTGTCGGCGTTGCCCAGGGCGCTCCCCAGGACATCATCGACGACCTCCGCGCCAACTTCACCGGCGAGTGCACCGAAGTCGGCATGTATCTGGCGATGGCCCGCGTTGCCCATCGTGAAGGCTATCCTGAAATCGGCCTGTACTGGGAAAAGGCTGCTTATGAAGAGGCGGAGCATGCCGCGAAGTTTGCCGAGCTGCTGGGCGAAGTCGTGACCGACTCCACCAAGAAGAACCTCGAGATGCGGGTTGAGGCTGAAAACGGCGCCACCGCCGGCAAGACCGACCTCGCGAAGCGGGCGAAGGCCCTCAACCTCGACGCGATCCATGACACCGTTCATGAAATGGCCCGCGACGAGGCAAGACATGGCCGTGCGTTTGCCGGCCTGCTGGAAAGATACTTCGGCAACAAGTAATTTCCGGATTACGCTGTACATGAGATGAAAAAACGGATGGACCTTTTTATCGGGTCCATCCGTTTTTATTTTCTTACAATTTTTTGGGTGCTGCGCACGCTTCGTTATCAGTGGCAAAGCTGTGGTCAGCTTCGAAAGTACGGTAACTGAGCGCCTGGGAAGGGGCTCTGCCCCTTCCATTCCCGCGATTTTTTGAAAAAAATCGAGT